>NZ_CAPDXS010000068.1:0-26726 GCF_948601915.1 uncultured Acetatifactor sp.
CCACGGCCTCAACAATGCGAATGTTGCGCGCTCCCAACTGCGCTAATGCCCCATGCATATTAGTATAGCACAAATCAGACAAAATGCAATAAAAATTTTTAGAAATTTTGCATTTGCCTGAATATGTAAGATTTGGAAACGGACGGGGAGGTATGGACATGGCAATCATAGGAATAGATCTGGGGACGACAAACAGCCTGGCGGCCTACTGGAGGGACGGCAGGCTGGAGCTGATTCCGGGTGAGGACGGGAATGTGCTGTTCCCCAGCGCGGTGGGGTATGTGGAAGGGGAAGGCTTCCTGGTGGGAGCGGCGGCAAAGGAGCGGCTGCTGACCCACCCCGACGACACGGTGGCTTCCTTCAAGTGCTTCATGGGCACGGCGAAGGAGTACAGCCTGGGCGGCAGGATGTATACCCCCATGGAGCTGTCGGCCATGGTGCTGGAGCGGCTGAGGCGGAACGCGCAGCGGGTGCTGCAGGAGGAGATTGAGGAGGCCATCGTCACCGTACCCGCCTACTTTAACGACAGGCAGAGAAGCGACACCAAGAAAGCGGCCCAGGTGGCTGGGCTTAAGGTGGAACGCCTGATCAACGAGCCCTCGGCGGCGGCTCTGGCCTACCGGATGGCTTCGGGTGAGGAGGACAGGACGCTGATCGTCTTCGACTTCGGAGGCGGGACGCTGGATCTGTCCTATGTGGAATGCTTTGAGAATGTGATAGAGATCGTGGCCGTGGCAGGGGACAACCATCTGGGCGGGGACGACATCGACAGAGCCATCCAGTCCTATTTCTGCAAAGAGAACGGACTGGTGGAGGAACGGCTCCCCCTGGAGGAGCTGGCGAGAATCCGGCATCTGGCGGAGCAGTCCAAATGCGCCTTGTCCTCCGCCGGGCAGGCAGACATGGAGCTGACCGTGGGAGGAAAGGCGTGCAGGGCGACGTTGACGGAGGACATCCTCTTTGAGCTGTGCATGCCCCTTTTCGGGAGGATGAAGGAGCTTTTCCTGCATCTTCTGGAGGACGCGGATTCCAGGGTTTCCCGGATAGACGACCTGGTCATGGTGGGCGGCTCCTCCAGGCTGGGGGTGGTGAGGCGGTTCCTGTCGGAGCTTCTGGGGAAAGAGCCTGTGGTGCTGGACGAGACAGACCGGGTGGTGGCTCTGGGGGCGGGGATCTACGCCGGAATCCGCAGGCGCGGGGAGGAGATCCGGGACATGCTGCTGACGGACGTGTGCCCCTTCACCCTGGGGATAGGAGTCCGGAACAGGAGCGGGCAGGACAGGAATATCTTAAGCCCCATGATTGAGCGCAATTCCACGCTCCCCGCCTCCGTGAAGAACAGGTTCGTCACCACCGGCGATTACCAGAGGGAAATCCTGGTGAAGATTTACCAGGGGGAAGAATATTATGTGGACGACAATGTCTGTCTGGGGGAGGTAAACATAGAGGTGGCTCTGAAACCGGCGGGACAGGCCTGGGTGGACGTGCAGTTCACTTATGATATCAATGGGATCCTTCATGTGTCGGTGGAAAACGAGATGGGGGAGCGCAGACGGATTCTGCTGGCGAACCAGGCTCTGAGCCCGGAAGAGCTGGAGCGGTATGCAAAGGAGATGGAGAAGATCATGCTGCCGCCCATAGAGCAGCCGGAGAACCAGGAGACGCTGGCGCGGTTCCTGGCGTATTTCGAGGAAAGCACCGGAGAGCAGCGGGAGCGGATCGGAGCCATGATCGGGAGCATCACCCGGGGGCTGTGCAGCGGCAGGAAGAAGACGGTTCGGAACGCCCAGGAGACCGCCAGAGCCTGGCTGGCCATGCTGGAGGAGAGCCAAGAGACAAAAGAGGAGAGGCTGTTCGACGGAAGAACCTCCTATGAGTGGTATGGGGAGGAAGACGAGTGTTGGGATGATGGGGAAACTGGCTGGGGAGGAGAAGGCTAAGGCGGCGGTGATGAGGAGTCGAACAACAGGAAGAGGATTGTGACAACAGGAAATAGCTGGGAAGATTGGGAAAAGGAGCATGAAAATGAGGAGTGACATTTGGGGGCTTTTGGGAATAAGCCCTACTGGTGACAGAAAGGCCATCCGCAGCGCTTATGCGGCTCAGTCCAGGCTGCACCACCCGGAGGAGGAGCCGGAATATTTTGTGGAGCTGAACCAGGCTTATAAGCAGGCGCTGGATTTTGCCCGGACAGCCGGAGCGGGGGATGCGGACGTAAATAGCAGAGAGGACGGAACTGGCCGGGAGAACAAGGGCAGCGCAGGGAACAGGGGAGACAGAGAAGACAGGAACAGCGCAGATGGCAGAAGGGTGGAAAGAAATAGAAAAGGGGAGGAAGACAGGAACGGAAGGTACAGAGAAGGCGCAGGGGATACCGGAGACAGAGACGACCAGGAAGACAAGGGCAGCAGTGAAAGTGTAAAAAGCTATGACACGGAATCTGGCAGGATACATAGCGGTGTGGAGAACAAAGAGAAGCAATCAGCCCAAATGCATGACAGCGCAGGGGATGAAAGGAAAGAGTCAGCCCAGATACGTGACAGTATAGGGGATGAGAAGAAAGAATCAGCCCAAGTGCATGACAGTGCAGGAGATGAAGAGGAGAATGGAACCACCCATAAGCTGAACCGCGCGAAGTCCGAAGACCGACAGGAATCAGCCGCAGAGACAAATGACACAGGGAAAGATGACGGCGAGAAAGAGTCAGCCAAAGCGACGGGCGGCATTGTGGGAAGCGGAAGCCGACAGGAATCTACCGCCTCGTCATACAATAACGAAGAGGACGAAGATAAGCAGAAATCCACCCCAGCCACAGCAGGTTCCCCGGAAGCGACAACAGAAAGGGAATCCGCAAGTACAGATGCCAGAGAAAATGAGCTTTCCCTTTTAGAGCGCCTGGCCGATGCGCAGCAGAAGGCCATACAGCAAAGCATGGACACAGGTGCCCTGCATGAATTCATCGCCCTTTTTACAAATCCCAAACAGGCGAAAAACGCCGATGCCTGGAGACGCTTTTTCCTGTCGGAGACGTTCCTGGGGGAACAGTATGCGGAGGGATTCGCCAGGGGCCTGTACGCCTACCTCATGGAACAGGAAGTCTGCCCCCACGACAATCTCCCCATGGCTCTCCTCCAGGAGCTGGCCATCGCCTACGCGCTGGTTCCCCACTTTGCCGGGGAAGAGTACAGGGAGGGCATGAAATATCCCAAGGAATGGTACAAGGTCTCGGTGGAGCAGACCTTCCCTGCCAGGAAACAGGTGGCGGAGATCTTCAACAGGCAGGGCTGGGACTGCGACCTGAAATCCATGACCAGGCGCATGCTGAAGCAGCCCGCCAACAAGGTGCGCCACAATGCCTTTTCCGACTACCTGGATTTAAAGGAAATGGGGCGCCAGGGACAGCTCACAGAGGCGGAGAAGGAGACTTGGCAGCATATCCTGGGCTTAGGACAGGTGCATTACCTCTATGAGCGCAACGGCAAACAGCTGGGCAGCGCGGATTACGAGAGCCGCAGCGAATGCGTGGTGAAGCTCTATGTCCAGTGGCTGAAGGACGAAGGGCTGCCGGAATGTGTGCTGAAATTCCTGTACCAGAAGTTCGCCTTCCGGGAGCTGGAGCACAGCAGCACCAAGGGTCTGTACGGAGCCTTGAAGGAACAGGTGCTGAGACAGCTTCCCCAGGTGGAGGAGCTGCTCTTCGGCCAGGACGGACTGGAGCAGAAGGCTACGAAAGTATACCGCGTCTGTTCCCGGATCATCAATGACAATCAGAACAATTACGAGAAATCCATCTACGAGGAAACCCCTGAAATCCGGGAGCGGGTGGAGGCTCTGTTCGCCATGCCGGAGTGGAAGGAGCTGCAGGGGGACAGAGGGCTGTTCGATAAGCTCTGCGGGGGAGCGCAAAGGCTGGTGATGCCCCGCTCCCTGGCAGAGGGGCTGATCCGATACCTGCAGCAGGGGGATTTCCCGGAGCCCAGATGCACGGAGCTTTTGGAGAGCCTGCTGCGCTCCCTGGCCACAGCCCGGATGTGCAGGGAGATTGACTACCGTTTCCGGGTGCCTGTTCCGGACGTGGACATGGACGATCTGGAGGGGAATGGGGATTTCTGGCAGTATTATCTGATGCGGGGATTCGGCTTCCGCCACAGCCGGATCCGGGGAGCCTGGGAGGACGGATACCTGTATGAGATGGACGGGGAATGCTATCTTCCGGCCTATATCCGCTATCTCTACGCGCCCTCCCGGGTATGGCAGAGAGCCTTTACGGGATTTTGCCAGGAGACGGAGTCCATCCCGGAACCGGTGAGCGCGGTATGCGCCCTGCCGGACGGCAGGGTCTTGCGGGTGGAGTTCCATTATCACTATTGCCTGTATTTCCTGGAGGAAACGCCGGTGCTGGCCCCGATTCTGTCCTTTGCCCAACTGCATCGGTGGGCGCTGGAGCATCTGCAGACGGGGACGGATACCGGCCAGGATGCCGATGGACAGACAGAGGGACAGGTGCGGGACTTCTTCTTCCTGCTGGCGGTGACGGCCATTGAGGACTCGGAGCGGAGAGCGGCGGAGGAGCTGATCATGCAGTGGCTGGGGAAGCTTCCCCTGTATCCCCAGATCTGTCCTCTGCTGGCCAGGCTGCTGGCCGCGGACAATGACCGGCTGCCTGCGGGAACCAGGGCGGTTTATTATGAGGAACAGGAGCGGTTCTGCTTCCGGGCGGTGGTGTCCGGGGAGGGGATCCGCATCTATCGCCAGATGGAGTTCGGCTGGGAGGACAGGATCTTCAGAAGGGCGGAATTCGGCTGGAAGGAGGTTCCGCTGTCCATGGAAGCCCTGGGTCTGGGAAGGAGCCGGGTGCCTGCGCAGGCTCTTGTGGGGGTGTCTCCTGTAGAACTGCCACCTGTAGAGCTGTCTCCTGAGGGGGTGTCTCCTGTAGGACTGTCTTCTGAGGGATTGTCTCCTGTGGAGCTGCCCCCTGTAGGACTATCTTCTGAGGAGCTGTCTTCTGAGGAGCTGTCTTCTGAGGAGCTGTCTCCTGAAGGGCTGCCCTCTGTGGGGGTGTCTTCTGCGGAGCTGGAAAACCTTGCGAGGGAGTCACTGCTTCTGCTGCGCCAGCCCAAGCCTGTACTTTTGGCCACACAGAATCTGGAGGGGATGGACGTGCTGCAGAAGACTCAGGCGGTGTTGAAAGCCATGGGGTTCCCGGAAGGGGTGGAAGGGTATTGTGTGCTGCGCTATGGACAGGAGAGGGAGAGGCGCCATGACAAGGTATTCTACGGCGCACTGTCGCCTTTCGGCTTTCCAGTGGGCATCCATTCCCCGGAGTATGAGAGAAGCATGCGTTTCCACATGGATGTCTCCCGGACGAAAATCAAAGAGGGGAAGCGCTATGTAGGGCGTTTTGGATGGGGATTCAAATATTCGCACCAGTCGGACTTTTGGCCCCTGTGCGTCTACCAGGGGGACAGCGGCACGTATTACGCCGACGGCACCGTCAGGATGTACCGGGCGCAAAGCCTGGACAAGCTCCTTGCGGACTGGCTGAAGCCGGAGCTGGAGGGCGTCACGGAGGTGGAGGCCTACGGAGGGCTTCTCACGGTATCCAGGCTTGACCACAGGCTGGAATACTGCTATGGAGAGAAGGATTTTCAGGATTCTGTCCATGGAACGGGGCAGACAGTGGCGGATTTCTTCACCGTGTTTGGCGGATACCGGCTGTGGGAGACTTTTGCCCGGTGGATGGATGCCGCCCTGGGGAAGGGGCTGCCGGACTGGGTGAATGTCCTCACCATCGGCCAGGCTCTGGGAAAGGAAGAGGGGGAGGGAAGCATCCTGTCCCTCACAGGGTGTTATGTGGAAGAGGTGAACCTGGATCTGCTGGAACTGCAGGAGCGGCTGGGGGCGGACTCCCGGGAGGATTTCCAAGAGGAAGAGGAAAGGGAGAGACCGGCCGGAGGACAGGGAGAGTGGGAACAACCAAACGCACAGCAGGCCGCGCTGGCGGAGAGTATGCCGGAGTACAGGGAATATCCGCTGGAAGCTCCGCGCCTTGTCTGGGGAAAAGGACTTGCCGTGCATATGGTGAGCCAGTCCCTGTGGGATGCGGCGCGATGGTATCTGGAGGAGCGGCCGGGAGAAGGAGCGGAGCTTCTGCGCAACCGCCGTATCCGGGTGGAGATTGCGGATTAGGTAGCTGCCTTCCCTTCCTTTATCCGCCTGGCCAGATACAGCGCCGGCGTGTCCAGCAGCGATGTAAAGATATAGATGACATAGCTGCTCGCGAAGATGGACAAAAGCGTCTCTGCGTCATAGGTGCCGTAGAAAGCGAACAGCGTGAACAGCAGCGAGTTCAGAAGCTGGCTGATCAGTGTGGAGCCATTGTTGCGGAGCCACAGGAACCTGCGACTGTCGCCGGTCTTCCTCTCCGTGAAGGCCCACCATTTATGTTACAGCCACACATCGAAGATTTGGCTTGCGGCGTAGACGATGAAGGAGGATGAAAGCGCATTTTTGATAGACACATCCGCTGCCGCGCAGGAGAACGATTTCCCGCTTTCTTTTTTCGGAATTTCACTATATCTTTCCATCATAAATAAAAGCGCCCCCAAAGGACGCTTCAGGGCATGCTCTGCCCCTTTTGTTCCTTTGTTTTGCTCCAGGAGGCCGGAGAGCCGGTCTCCCGGGCAGGATGGTTACGAACTGCCAGACCCTGCTATAGCAGAATTTCTACGGCTGTCAATGGTGTCGGAAAAACTTTATGGCAGCGGGCAAAAAGAAGGGAACAAAGGCCAGGCCCCTTACATATGATGTAAAAAAGGTGTGCGGAGGTGGGGCCATGGTGGTGATAGATGCCGGACACGGCGGCAGCAATCCGGGAGCGGTGTACCAGGGCAGGCGGGAGAAGGACGACGCGCTGGCGCTGGCCCTGGCGGTGGGACAGATTCTGGAGGAGAACGGGGTGGAGGTGTATTATACCAGAACCACGGATATCTATGAATCCCCCCAGCAGAAGGCCCAGGAGGGCAATGCGGTCCAGGGAGACTACTTCGTGTCCATCCACCGCAATTCCAGCCCCTATCCCAATCAGTATACGGGGATAGAATCCCTTGTATACAATCATTACGGAGAGGCGGGAAGGCTGGCGGAAAATATCAATGCCAGGCTGGAGCAGGTGGGATATGAGAACCAGGGCGTGAATGAACGGCCGGACCTGGTGGTGCTGAACCAGACGCAGATGCCGTCTGTGCTGGTGGAGGTGGGCTTCATCAATACGGATGCGGACAACCGCTTGCTGGATGAGCGGTTCCGGGAGACGGCCCGGGCAATCGCGGAGGGAGTCCTGGCCACTGTGTGGAGCGCGGCGTGAGGAGGCAGGGTTGTCCGCTTGGGCGCAGGATGCGGGATACAGAGGTTTCTCCGGAAGCCCTGGATGCTCTGGGGCCGGTGCGGGCGGGACGATTGGGGTTTGCACCCACCGGGGATTGGGGGGCTTGGTATGTGGATAGATAGGCGGAGGCGGTTGCGGAATGCTGCTGTATGGATGGCGCTGTGGGGCTGCTGCCTTGGGGGCTGTGGGGGGCTGCAGGCAGAATCGGACAGCAGCAGGGGGCTGTGGGTGGAACGGGACAGCGGCGGGGTGCAGTGGGAGGGTTCCCTTCATCTGGCGGGCAGCTCTTCCATGGAAAAGATGACGGACGCGCTGGCAGAGCGCTTCATGGAGCGGTATCCGGAGGTCGCGGTGACGGTGCAGTTCACAGGCTCCAGCGCGGGAATCGAGGCGGTGGTGAACGGGAGCGCGGACATCGGGAATGCTTCCAGAGGCCTGACGCAGGAGGAGAGGGAGAACGGCGCGACAGGCTATGTGGTGGCGTTGGACGGCATCGCGCTGTGCGTGGATGCCGCAAATCCCGTGACAGGGATGACGGGGCAGCAGTTGGCGGACATTTATACAGGAGAGATTACAAATTGGTCGTCGATTGGGGGCGGCGATGTGCCCATTGTCCTGATAGGCCGCGAGGCGGGGTCCGGCACCAGGGAGGCTTTTGAGGAGCTGCTGGGGATAAGCGGCCAGTGTACATATGCCAATGAGCTGGACAGCACAGGGGCTGTCATGGCGAGGATCGCGTCCACTCCCGGTGCAATCGGATATGTGTCCTTTGATGCACTGAATGTTTCAACGAATAGTGATATTCAGGATACCGTCCATCCGCTCCTGCTGGACGGGACGGCCCCTACCACGGAAAATGTCAGAACCGGAAAGTACCCTCTGTGCCGTCCTTTCCTGATGGTGATTCGGGGGGAGCTTGCAGCCCAGAGCGAGCTGGTGCGGCTGTGGTTTCGCTATGTGGCCAGCGAGGAGGGGCAGGCTGTCATGGAGAGGATGGGCCTTGTGACCGTGGACGGAGAGAGCCGCTAGGTTTGGCCTTGAAGGGGATTGGAAGGAAATTGATGGGCGGAAGAGGTGTGTGGAAAGGTAGGAGAAATAGGCCTGGGGAAGGAGCTTGGGGAAAGGGCCTGGGAAATAGGCCTGTGGAGAAGCTTGGGGAAGGAATCTGGGAAATAGGCCCGTGGAGAAGCCTGAGGAAGGGATTGGTAAAATAGGCCTGTGGAAGAAGCAATTGGAAGGGGTCTGGGAAATAGGCCCGTGGAGAAGGCTTGGGAAGGGGTCTGGGAAATATGCTTGGGGAGAAACCTGAGGAAGAGGTCTGGGAAATAGGCCCGGGGAAGGAGCTAAAAAAAGATGCCTGGACGAAAGATATCCGGATGGAGAATGCCGTAGGGGAGATGTTCGGGGAAAGGCCAGGGAAAGATACCTGTGGAAGCGAGCACGGCCCGGTCGGGGCCAGGGAGGACATCTATGGAATACAGAAAAAGGAAGGCGGCAGGGGAGGCAGCGGCGCAGATGCTGTGCACGGTCTGTGCCGCCATCGCCCTCCTGGCGGTATCCTCCATCACTGTCTACATGCTGAAAAGCGGGATTCCGGCCATCCGGCAGGTGGGCCTTAAGGAAATCCTGTTCGGCACCCAGTGGAGGCCCACGGCCCGGGAACCGCGGTTCGGAATCCTGTACGTGATACTGACCTCGATCCTGGGAACCTCTCTGGCATCCCTCCTGGGAATCCCGCTGGGGATCCTGACGGCAGTGTTTCTGGCGGAAGCAGCCGGCCGTAGGATGGCGGGGCCGGTAAGATGCGCCGTGGAGCTGCTCTCTGGAATTCCTTCCGTCACCTACGGGCTGCTGGGCATCTATCTATTGAATCCGTGGATGTACAGGCTGGAGAGGCGGCTGTTCGCAGGCTCCGGCACCCATCGGTTCACGGGCGGGGCGAACCTGCTTTCCGCGGCCATCGTGCTGGCGGTGATGATGCTGCCCACGGTGATCAATATCAGCGAGGCCTCCATACGGGCGGTGAAGCCCTCTGTCAGGGAGGCATCGCTTGCGTTGGGGGCATCCAGGGTGCAGACCTGGTTCCTTGCCGTGCTGCCGGCTGCCGGCCCCGGCATCGCCACGGCAGTGGTGCTGGGGGTGGGCAGGGCCATAGGGGAGGCCATGGCGATCACGCTGGTGTCCGGAGGGAGCGTGAACCTTCCCCTCCCCTTTAACTCCGTGCGGTTCCTCACCACGGCCATCGTGGGGGAGATGGGGTATGCCCAGGGCCTCCACAGACAGGCCCTGTTCACCATCGGCCTGGTGCTGTTCGCGTTCATCATGCTGATGAATCTGTGGCTGACGGGGATTCTGAAGGATTCGGGGCAGGGAACGTCTGCAGGCAGGACAGGAAGCGCCAGGCGGGCGTCCTGGGCACAGCAGGAAAGGATCGTAAGACGGGGAAGAGCATGAGGCAGAGAGGGGCATGAGGCAGAGAAGGGCGTGGGTCAGAGAAGGGCATGAGGCAGAGAAGGGCGTGGGTCAGAGAAGGGCGTGGGTCAGAGAAGGGCGTGGGTCAGAGAAGGGCATGGGTCAGGGAAGGGCGTGGGTCAG
This sequence comes from uncultured Acetatifactor sp., assembly GCF_948601915.1. Classification (NCBI taxonomy): domain Bacteria; kingdom Bacillati; phylum Bacillota; class Clostridia; order Lachnospirales; family Lachnospiraceae; genus Acetatifactor; species uncultured Acetatifactor sp. The sequence goes on from NZ_CAPDXS010000068.1 coordinate 9,983, forward strand.
AGAAGGGCATGGGTCAGGGAAGGGCGTGGGTCAGGGAAGGGCATGAGGCAGAGAAGGGCATGAGGCAGAGAAGGGCATGAGGCAGAGAAGAGCATGAGGCAGAGAAGGGCATGGGTCAGAGAAGGGCATGGGTCAGAGAAGGGCGTGGGTCAGGGAAGGGCATGGGTCAGGGAAGGGCATGGGTCAGGGAAGGGCATGGGGCAGGGAAGGGCATGGGTCAGAGAAGGGCATGGGGCAGAGAAGAGCATGAGGCAGAGAAAGGCATGAGGCAGAGAAGTGCATGAAGCAGGAGGAAACGGGCCGGGGGACGCTTTACCGGAGGCGGAGGAAGCCGGGGGAGATATTTTTGCTGGCAGCGGTTTACGGAGCGGCGTATTTTTCCATGTTTCTGCTGTTGGGCATCATCGGGTACATATTTTCCAGGGGCTTCCGGATGCTGAGCCTCCGGTTCTTCACCTCCGTCACAAGCGCCTGGAGAGGGACGGTGGGCATCGGGGGCAGCCTTGTGAACACGCTGTACATCATTGTGCTGGCCCTGGCGGTGGCAGTGCCCGTGGGCGTGGGGGCGGCGGTGTATCTGAATGAATACGCACAACCGGGTATATTGGTGCGGTCAATCGAATTCGCCACGGAGACGCTGGCGGGGATCCCTTCGGTGATCTTCGGGCTCTTCGGCATGGTGCTCTTCGTGGACGTGCTGGGGATGGGATATTCCCTGCTCAGCGGCGCCGCCACCCTGGCCCTGATGGTGCTGCCCCTCATCGTGCGCAACACACAGAGGGCGCTGCGCACCGTGCCGGAAGGGTACCGCAACGGGGCGCTGGGGCTGGGGGCTCCGAAATGGCATCTGATCCGCACCATCCTCCTGCCCTCCGCCATGCCGGGGATTCTCTCCGGTCTTGTGCTGGCGGTGGGCCGCATCATAGGGGAATCGGCGGCGCTGCTTTTCACTGCCGGAAGCGCCAGAATCCTGCCCAGGCTGGGGGGAGGGTTCCTGCGGAATCTGTCCGTGCTGTCCCGAAAGGCTTCCGAATCCGGCGGGACGCTGGCGGTGGAGCTGTACCTCCAGATGCAGAACGGGGAATTTGAGGCGGCTTTCGGCATAGGCTGCGTACTGATCCTGCTGGCCCTTGTGCTGAACATTGCGATGCGGCTGGCAGGGGCGGCAGGGAGAGGGACGTGAAAGCAGGACTGAGAAAGCGCAGAGGCAGGAGGCTGGAGAAATGGAGCGCAGCAAGATATCGGTGAGCGGCCTGAACCTTTTTTACGGCGGGAAGCAGGCGCTGAAAGGCGTGAGCCTGGAAATCAGGGAGAGGGAGATCATGGCCCTGATCGGCCCCAGCGGCTGCGGGAAATCCACCTTCTTAAGATGCCTGAACCGGATGAACGATCTGGCGGAGCAGGTGCGCATTGAGGGGAAGGTGCTCCTGGACGGGGAGGACATCTATGACGAGAGGGTGGACGTGACGCTTCTGCGCAGGCGGGTGGGCATGGTATTCCAACAGCCCAATCCCTTTCCCATGAGCATCTATGACAATGTGGCCTATGGTCCCAGGCTGCAGGGGGTGAGGGACAAGGGGCAGTTGGAGGGAATCGTGGAGCAAGCCCTGCGCGGAGCGGCCATTTTCGATGAGGTGAAGGACAGGCTTAAGAAACCTGCCCTGGGGCTGTCCGGCGGCCAGCAGCAGCGGCTCTGCATGGCCAGGGCCCTGGCGGTGGAGCCGGAAGTGCTTCTGCTGGATGAGCCTACCTCGGCCTTGGATCCGGTCTCCACCCGAAGCATAGAGGAGCTGATGAAAAGCCTGAGGGAGCGCATGACCATGGTCATCGTGACCCACAATATGCAGCAGGCTGCCAGGGTGGCGGACGATATGGCTTTCTTCCTGGGGGGAGAGGTGGTGGAATCCGGCAGCGCTGACAGCCTGTTCAGAGGGCCTGTGGACAGGCGCACGAAGATGTATCTCACAGGGCGTTTCGGATAGAAAGAAGCGGAGGACAGGAATCTCCTGCCCTCCGTAACTGTATGGTCCGTGCTCATCGGAGCCAGGCCTGCGGTATTTTGGTATCTATTGTAGATGGAGCGCCCAGCGGGGGGAGAATCAGTCCTCGGACTGCTCCCTGTCGCCGTCATTCTCCTCTTCGTCCTCCGTCTTCTCGGGAATGGTCATCAGAACTTTGACGATACGGTTCTGCTCGATGCCCTGGACTTTCAGGTGGATGCCGTTTTCCAGGGTGACCTCCTCGCCGTCCTCGGGCAGCCGGTCCAGGCTCTCGATGATGATGCCGCCGATGGAGTCGTAGTCCTCGCTGTCCAGCTCTGTGTCCAGTTCATCGTTGATGTCGTCCAGCTTCATGCTGCCCTCCACCAGGTAGACGCGTTCGTCCACTTTCTGGATGTATTCCTCTTCGTCTTCATCGTATTCGTCACGGATTTCACCCACGATTTCCTCCAGCAGGTCTTCCAGGGTGATCATACCTACGGTGGCACCGTATTCGTTCAGGACGAAGGTGACGCTGGTGGTCTTCTCACGCAGCTCGTAGAGCAGGTCTGCAACCTTTTTGTATTCATATGTATAATGGGCGTCCCTGAGGATTGACCTGACCTGGAAATGCTCCTCGTCCTCGGTGAGGATGAAGTCCTTGATATTGATCAGGCCGATGATGTTGTCCTTGTCATCCTGATACACGGGGAAACGTGTGTACATAGACTCCCGGAAGATGGAGAGCACTTCCTCGAAGGTGGCTTCCACGTCCACGGTGACCATGTTGATCCTGGGCACCATGATGTCCTTGGCCAGCGCATCGGAGAAATCGAACACATTGTAAATCATCTCTTTCTCCTCGGATTCGATGACGCCGCTCTCGTGGCTCACGTCCACATAGGTGCGGAGCTCCGCCTCGGTCATGGTGGTGATCTTCTTGCTGGGGTCGATGTGCAGCAGGCGCAGGATTCCGTTGGACATTTTGTCCACCACGAAGATGACGGGGGTCATGACCTGCATCAGGCCGTATATGATGCCGCAGTAGGCCAGCGCGATTTTATCCGAGGAGAGCATGGCCCAGGTCTTGGGGACAATCTCGCCGCAGAGCAGAATGACCAAAGTCAACACACCGGTAGCAACGGCCACGGGGATGCCGAAGCGCAGGGCGATGGTGGTGGTCAGGGCAGAGGTGGAAAGGTTCACGATGTTGTTGCCGATCAGAACGGTGCTCAGCATCTTGCTGTAGCTTTCCAGTATCTTGTTGACCTTTGCCGCGCGTTTGCTGCCCTCTTCCTCAAGGGTGCGCATGCGGACACGGTTCACCGTGCTGAAAGCGGTCTCTGCCGAGGAAAAGAAACCTGACAAGATGACAAGAATCAGTAGAGAGATAAGTTGTATGCCTTCTGGAACGTCCAAAAATAAGTCACTCCTTTTTGATACTGACAGCCGGTCTTGGAAGCCGTCTGCCGCGATGATGGTTTATAGTAATCAAAATTTAATATACAGAATGGGAGGCGATTTGTCAAGTTCCCAAAAGCCGGCGCATATGATTTTATAAAAAGTTTATAGTCCAAAGGCCGATCATGGATGGGCTTTTGGCGGACAGGGGGAATTGTGGAACATATGGAGGGAAAGCATGCCATGGAGAGGAATCAGGGGATGAAAGGGGTGCCGGTGGCTTTTTTTCTGAAGAGTCTGCTCTTTTCTTACATATTGACGGGGGCGCTGCTGGCGCTGCTGGCATTTTTGCTGTACCGGTTCGGGCTGGGGGAGCGGGTGGTGTCCATCGCTATTATTGCCATTTATGTGGTGGCCACGTTCTTTTCCGGGTTCGTGGCGGGGAAGCGGATGGAGAGCAGGCGGTTTTTCTGGGGGCTTTTGATGGGGGGCGCTTATTTTCTGGTGCTGGCTGTGGTCTCGCTGGCGGTGGGGAAGGGGGATGTGCAGGTGGGGAAGTCATTTTTTACGACGCTGGCGTTGTGTGCCGGCGGGGGGATGCTTGGGGGGATGTTGAGTTGAAATAGGGGAGGGACAGCGGGGGACGGCGGGCGGGGCAGGGGGGACTTTGCTCGGCTCGGGTAACGCCTGCGGTGAACTAACTGCTAACTTCGACTAGAACACGAGAGTGCCGTGTTCTAGTCTGCGTAAGCAGTGGATTTCACCTCCGGCTAAGGGCACCCTCTGGTGCTGTCGCAAAGTCCCCCCTGCGCCGCCCGCCTGGGTGTTCGCCCATGGGCATGTACTCGGTTGTCAAAGAACATGTCTTCTGCCCCGCCCGATTGGGTGTTTGCGGGTTTTTGCCGGAGGAGTTTGTTTAGAGGTTTTGGCAAGAAGTGCTTGAAGATAGGGGTGTGGGAGGGTATAATTTATGGTGTATGGGGAGTGGGGTGAAGGTATGGGCGATAGGGGAAGGATGTTGGGTAGGGGCTATTAGTGAGTTTGCAGGTTGTGGTGGTCTTGGGATTTGGTAGGGGGCGGAGTTGGCAGCATTAATTCGAAAGAAACGGAGGGACAGGTATGAGGGTACTGTTTATCGGAGGGACGGGGACGATCAGTAGTGCGATTTCCAGGAAGGCGGCGGCGCGGGGGGACGAGCTGTATCTGCTGAACCGGGGGAATCGGAGCGTGGAGGTGCCGGAAGGGGCGAGGCTGGTTCGGTGCGATATCGGGGATGAGGCTGCGGCGGCAAGGGCGCTGGAGGGGATGAGCTTTGATGTGGTCTGTGATTTCATCGGGTTCGTGCCGGGGCAGATGGAGCGGGATTTCCGATTGTTCGCGGGGAGGACGAGGCAGTTCATGTACATCAGCTCGGCTTCGGCGTACCACAAGCCGGTGAGGGATTACCGGGTGAATGAGGGGACGACTCTTGCCAACCCTTACTGGGAGTATTCCAGGAACAAGATTGCCTGTGAGGAGTACTTGATGCGGATGTATCGGGAGAACGGTTTTCCGGTGACGATTGTACGGCCCAGCCATACCTATGGCGAGAAATCGGTGCCAGTGGGGGTGCATGGGGACAATGGGAGCTTCCAGGTGCTGAAGCGGATGCTGGAGGGGAAGCCGGTGATCGTCCCGGGGGATGGGACGTCGCTGTGGACGATTACTTTTAATGAAGATTTTGCGGATGGTTTCCTGGGGCTTATGGGGAATCCCCACGCCATTGGGGAGGCGTTCCAGATTACCAATGACGAGTCCCTGACCTGGAACCAGATTTATGGGATCGTGGCGGATTGTCTGGGGGTGGAACTGAAGGCTTATCATGTGGCGTCGGAGTTCCTGGCGGCGGTGGGGCCTTATGATTTTACGGGGAGCCTGATTGGGGACAAGGCCAATACGGTGGTGTTCGACAATCGGAAGCTGAAAGCGGCTGTCCCGGGCTTTTGTCCGGTGATCCGGGCAGAGGAGGGGCTGCGCAGGGCCGTGGCGTATGTGATGGCCCATGAGGAGTGCCAGAGGGAGGATCCGGCCTTCGATGCCTGGTGCGACAGGGTGATCGGGGCGCTGGAGCGGGCGAAGGAGGAGGCGGCCGGAGGTTAAAAAGCGCTGCCAGATCCGGAAGCATAGAGCAGTTTGCGGAAGAGTGCCACTTTTTTTGAAAAAAACCTTTTACAAACAGATATTTTATGATATACTACAAAAAGTTTCCCGGATGTGGTCGTGGAGTGGGTTTCGCGCTCTGGCCGCGGTGGGATGGAATGAAGGAAAGAGGAGGCTTATTGATATGAAGCACATCAAGACTTTGACTACGAGGAACCTGAAGGAATCCATGAAGAAGGGCGGCTGCGGCGAGTGCCAGACTTCCTGCCAGTCTGCCTGCAAGACTTCCTGCACAGTGGGGAACCAGAGCTGTGAGAAGGTGAAATAGTGTTGCCATTTACGGCTGTGCCGCAGAAGGAGCCGTGAGTCGTAACCTGTCAGTTATACTGCATAACGCTGAATGCTGCCTAATGTAATCATGCGAATGAACCAGTCAGCGTTATGCAGTCTGGTTTCACGGCAAGTGAAATCGTTAAGCAGTATACATAGGCGTTCGTTTCGACAAGCCAAGCAGCGGATTCCTTCGCTGCTTGAACTTTGTTGATGGATTCGGACAGGGAAAGGGATAGTTCAGTGATACACCAATATAAAAGCAATGGATACAATATCGTGATGGATGTGAACAGCGGTTCCATCCATGTGGTGGACGATGTGGTCTATGATTTGATTCCTCTGGTGGAGCCGCTTGTGGCGGAGGGCGTGAAAGATGCCGCCGCTGTCAGGGAGGCTGTGCGGCAGGAGGGGCTGCCCTACTCGGCAGAGGAGATTGGGGAGGCCGTGGAGGAGATTCTGGAGCTGGAGGCATCCGGGGCTCTGTTTGCGAAAGATATCTATGAGGACTATGTGTTTGACTTCAAAAAGCGCCAGACGGTGGTGAAGGCGCTCTGCCTCCATATCGCCCATGACTGCAACCTGGCCTGCAAGTACTGTTTCGCAGAGGAAGGGGAATACCACGGCAGACGGGCGCTGATGAGCCTGGTGGTAGGGAAGAAGGCGCTGGATTTCCTGGTGGCCAATTCCGGGAACCGGGTGAACCTGGAGGTGGACTTCTTCGGCGGGGAGCCGCTGATGAACTGGCAGGTGGTGAAGGATCTGGTGGCCTATGGCCGGAGCCTGGAAGAGCCCAATAACAAGAAATTCCGCTTTACCCTGACTACCAACGGCGTGCTCCTGGATGACGAGGTGATGGAGTTCGCCAATAGAGAGATGGCGAACATTGTATTGAGCATCGACGGACGGAAGGAAATCAACGACAGGATGCGTCCTTTCCGGGGCGGCCAGGGCAGCTATGATGTGATCGTGCCGAAATTTCGAAAGGTGGCCGAAAGCAGGGGGCAGGAGCGGTATTATGTGCGGGGGACATTTACCCGCAACAATCTGGACTTCTCCAGAGACGTGCTGCATCTGGCGGATCTGGGCTTCCGGCAGATATCCGTGGAGCCGGTGGTGGCCGGGCCGGAGGACGACTATGCAATCCGGGAGGAGGACCTTCCGGCGCTGCGGGAGGAATACGACAGGCTGGCGGCGGAAATGATAAAGCGTAAAAAAGAGGGAGAGGGATTCAACTTTTTCCATTTCATGATAGATTTGGAGGGCGGCCCCTGTGTGGCAAAGCGCCTTTCAGGCTGCGGCTCCGGGACGGAGTACCTGGCGGTGACGCCCTGGGGGGATTTGTATCCCTGCCATCAGTTCGTGGGGAATGAGGATTTCCTCATGGGCAATGTGGAGGAGGGCGTGCTGCGCGCTGATATCCGGGACGAGTTCAAGGGCTGCAATGTCTATGCCAAGGAGAAGTGCAGGAAATGTTTCGCGAAGTTCTACTGCAGCGGCGGCTGCGCGGCCAATGCCTACAACTTCCACGGCAATATCAATGAGGCTTACGATGTGGGCTGCGAGCTGGAGCGCAAGCGCGTGGAATGCGCGATTATGCTCAAGGTGGCAGAGGCGGAGCTATAAACAGTAAATGCCCGCCAGGTGCCTATAAGAGTTACGGACGCACTTTGGCCGGAACTCTTATATCGAGCCTTGGTAGCTGGCGGGCATTTACGGAACTATAAATCAGTAACCGCACAAACGGTGCCCATAGGATTTGCGGACGCTTTAGCGGCCGGAAATTCTATGCCGTGACTTGGTAGCGTTTGTGCGGTTACGGAACTACAAATTAAGAAAGGATAAAAGAACATGAAAAAGAACAAGGCAATAGTGGTATTGCTTTGCATCCTCCTGGTGCTGATAGGCGTCACGTATGTGGACGTCTTCGGCGTGAATCCGGAGGGTGAGGGCAGCATGTCTGACATCAACTTGGGCCTGGATCTGGCCGGCGGCGTCAGCATCACCTATCAGGTGGTGGGGGATGAAGACCCCAGCGCCACGGACATGAGCGATACCATAGCGAAGCTGCAGAAGCGCGTGGAGAACTACAGCACGGAGGCCATTGTCTATCAGGAGGGCACCGACAGGATCAATATCGAGATTCCCGGCGTCAGCGATGCCAATGCCATCCTGCAGGAGCTGGGCAGGCCCGGTACGCTGTATTTCATCGCCCAGACGGACGACCAGGGCAATCAGAACTACAGCCAGCAGACAGTACAGAACCCGGACGGCACCTACGGCGTGGGGTATGTGCTGACCAAGACCATCGACGAGCTGCTGGAGGACGGTTCCATCCAGGTGCAGGGCACGGATGTGAAGGAAGCCAGCGCGGGCAGCCTCCAGACCAACATGGGCTCCGAGTTCGCGGTGAGCCTGACCATGACGGACGAGGGCGCGAAGAAATTCGCGGAAGTCACACAGAGGGCCTTTGACAAGAATGAGTCCCTGGCGATTTATTATGACGGAAACATCATCAGCGCTCCCGGGGTGAACGCGGTCATCACCGACGGCAGCGCCCAGATTTCCCCCATGGAGTCCTATGAGCGGGCGGAGAACCTGGCATCCACCATCCGCATCGGCGGCCTGAGGCTGGAGCTGGAGGAGCTGCACTCCAAGGTGGTGGGCGCCCAGCTGGGCGTGGAGGCCATCGACACCAGCCTGAAGGCAGGGGCCATCGGCCTGGCACTGGTCATCATCTTCATGATAGTGGTGTATCTGATTCCTGGCCTGGCATCGGGAATCGCGCTGCTGTGCTATGTGGCGCTGGTGATCCTGCTGCTGAACGGCTTTGACATGACATTGACATTGTCGGGCGTGGCGGGCATCATCCTGTCCATCGGTATGGCGGTGGACGCAAATGTGATTATCTTTGCACGTATCCGCGAAGAACTGGCATCGGGCAAGACTGTGCGCAACGCCATAAAAATCGGTTTCGACAAGGCGCTTTCCGCCATCATCGACGGCAACATCACCACTCTGATCGCCGCGGGCGTACTGCTCCTGCTGGGACCCGGCACGGTGAAGGGCTTTGCACAGACTCTGGCGCTGGGCATCGTGCTCTCCATGTTCACGGCTTTGGTGGTGACCAGATATCTGCTGTACGCGTTCTATGCCCTGGGACTTAAGAGCGAAAAGCTCTACGGCGTGGGGAAAGAGCCCAGGACGCTGGCCATCGTCTCCAGGAAAGGCATTTTCTTCGGTGTCTCCCTGGCGGTGATCGTGGCCGGATTCGTTGTCATGGGCGTGCACAAGGCGTCCTCCGGGGATGCCCTGAACTACAGCCTGGAGTTCAAGGGAGGCACGGCTACTACCGTGACCTTCTCCCAGGCCATGACATTGGAGCAGGCCAATGCGGACGTTGCTCCTTTGATTGAGGAGATTGCGGGAAGCGCGGTACAGATTCAGACCGTGCAGGACTCCAATGAGGTCATCTTCAAGACCAGCTCTCTGGACGTGGAGCAGAGGGAAGCCCTGAACGAAATGTTCGTGGACAAGTTCGGGGTGGATGAGAAGCTGATCACCTCCGAGACCATCAGCTCTGTCATCAGCAGTGAGATGAAGACGGACACCGTGATTGCGGTGGTGGTGGCCATCATATTCATGCTGCTCTACATCCGCATCCGGTTCAAGGACCTCCGGTTCGGCTTAAGCAGCATCATCGCGCTGCTGCATGACGTGCTGGTAGTGCTGGCGTTCTACGCGGTGGCCAGGGTATCCGTGAGCAATACCTTCGTGGCCTGTATGCTGACCATTGTGGGCTATTCCATCAACGCCACCATCGTCATCTTCGACCGTATCCGTGAGAACATGGCGACCATGAGCCACAAGGACGACCTGAAGGACGTCGTGGACAAGAGCATCACGCAGACCATGTCCAGGAGCATCTTCACTTCGCTGACCACATTCATCATGGTGGCGGTGCTGTATGTGCTGGGCGTCACCAGTATCCGGGACTTCGCGCTGCCTTTGATGGTGGGCATCGTCTGCGGCGCATACTCCTCCATCTGCCTGGCGGGGAGCCTGTGGTATGTGTTCCGGCAGAAATTCGTTCCGAAGAAGGAAAAATAACGTAAGAGAAACGTATCGTTTGGAAAGGGGCTGTTGCGGCAGCCTCTTTTCCTCATATAAAAGCCTGTCCTGTAGGGCAGGGGACAACGGGTAAAAGGACCAAGGAGGATGCGATGGCAGTGGAAAGAGGAAAAAGGCTGAGCCTGTACACAAAGGATTATGTGGTGTTTGATTTGGAGACTACGGGGCTGAGCCCTGAGGCGGATGAGATTATTGAAATCTCCGGCATACGGGTGCGGGAGGGAAAAGTGGCGGAGGAGTTCTCCACGCTGGTGAATCCCGGCAGGCCCATTCCCTATGCGGCCTCCAGGGTCAATGGCATCACGGACAGGATGGTGCGGAAGGCCCCGAATCTGCGGGACGCGCTGGGCAGGTTCCTTGCTTTCATAGGAGAAGACGTACTTGTAGGACACAACATACATACCTTCGACATGCTCTTCCTCTATAACGGCGTTGCCCGGGCGCTGAAGCGGGCGGTGCCAAACGACTATGTGGATACGCTGTATCTGGCCAAAAGCTGTCTGCCCGGGCTGTACCGATACAGGCTGACGGACCTGGCGGCCCATTTCGGGATAGATACCCAGGGGGCGCACAGGGCCCTGAAGGACTGTGACATGAACCGGCAGTGCTACGAATTCATGGGCAGGATTCTGGAGAGCAGGGCGCAGAGCATGGGGGGAGATGCCTCGGGGAGCGGGGACAGCGCACCGGAGGAAAGCTGCCCGAACTGCGGCGGAGTCCTGGTGAAGCGCAAGGGGAAATTCGGCGCGTTCTGGGGCTGCAGCTCCTTTCCGCGGTGCAGGTATACCAGGAACGCGTGAAGTTTGGTATGAAGTCTGGTAGGTAGGGGGTTCACATTTCGATTTGAGCCGTCAAGGGCGGTATGGAGGGTTTTTATGAAATCAGGCGACAGGGACGAAGGATGGATAACGGGAAGGATATATTTCAACAGAGAGGATAAAAGGCTGATTGTCAAGAGGCGGAATAATGAGTGCAGCTGGACTGTGAATCTGGGAAATAAGTGGGCTTGGGCGCTGTATATCATTGTTTTCATGATTGTGGTTATAATATGCAGCGTGCTCTGATTCCCCTCCCGTCTGCGGAAGAGGCAGGGAAGTATGGATTTGGGGTTGATGCGGTTCTGCAGGGCAGTGCCGGAGGCGGCATATGGGGCATGGGAGGCCTGGCTGGAAGGGATATGGGGATGCCGGAGCGCCGAATCCGGGACAGGAATGAGGATGTTTTGCGGGAGAGGTGTAAGATGGGGACATTGCTGAACTATCTGGAAAAATATGGGAAATACACTTTTCAGGAAATGCCCATGACGGATGTGGACAGCCTGGCGCTGTGCCAGCTTGCGTATCTGAAGTTTGACGGGATGGTGCCTGGGGTAGAGGATGGCATGCCCGGCGTACCGGGGGCGGGAGGCGGATTACATGCCGGAGTGGGGACATCTGAAATGGGGGCATCTGGAGAGGGTACGTTCGAAGTGGAGGCACCTGGAGCGGGGGTGTGCGAAGTGGAGGTATCTGGAGCGGAGGTGCGCGAAGCGGAGGCATCCGGAGAGGGGATGTTTGAAGTGGAGGCATCCAGAGTGGGGGCGTTTGAAGTGGAGGCATCCGGAGCGGGGACGTTCGAAGTGGAGGCATCCAGAGCGGGGGCGTGCGAAGTGGAGGTATCTGGAGCGGAGGCGCGCGAAGCGGAGCCATCTGGAGCAGCACCGTCCAGAGTGGAGGCATCTGGAGCGGAGGCGTCCAAAGTGAGGACATCCGGAGTGGAGGCGCCCAAAGTGGAGGCATCTGGAGCGGAGGCGTGCGAAGCGGAGACATGTGGAGCAGCGGCATCCAAAGTGGAGACATCCAAAGCGGGGGCATCCGAAGCGATGGGGGCGGAAAGGGAAACGGCAGATAAGGCCGAAGCGGAAGTCTCGAAGGGATTTCTGGTGGAGCCGTCTGAGAGGCCGGGTGTCACGTTGGAGAGCCTGAAGGAGCATCCGGATTTTGAGAAGCTCTTTGCGGACGTGCGCTATGAGAAGCCAAACCGCGCCCTCTACGAGAGGATGGTTCAGGGGAAGCGCTTCCGGAACCTGGAGTTGAATTATTATGTAAATGTAATAGAAGAGCGGTGGGAGACCCAGTTCTCGGCGGTGACTTTTACCCTGGGGGACGGGAGCCGCTATGTGGCGTACCGGGGCACGGACGAGACCATCGTAGGGTGGAAGGAGGACTTCAATATGGCGTTCCTCACGCCGGTGCCTGGACAGGCCATAAGCGTGGAATATCTGAACAGGGTGGCCGGGAGATTCGGCGGCCCTCTCTATGTGGGCGGCCACTCCAAGGGCGGGAACCTGGCGGTGTACAGCGCCATGAACTGCAATCCGGATATACAGGATCGTATCCGGAAAATCTACAGCATGGACGGGCCGGGCTTCCGGCCGGAGGTGCTGCGGGAGTGCGATTATGGGAAGATAGCGGACAGGGTGGTAAAGATTCTGCCCAATTCCTCCCTGGTGGGGATGATATTCGAGTCCGGCATGTATTTCCAGGTGGTGAAGAGCAAGACCTTCGGGCTGCTCCAGCACGACCCCTATACCTGGCTGGTGACGGGGAACCATCTGGTGCGGGCAGACCGCCTGTATGAGCGCAGGCAGCAGATGGACAACAACCTGAACCAGTGGATTCTGTCCCTGAACGAACAGCAGCTGCGAACCTTCGTGGACACGCTGTATCAGGTGATTACTGCTTCGCAGGCGGACAATCTGATCGATTTCACGGCGGAGTGGAAGAAGAGCATGAACGGGGTGATTGCCGCGCTGAAAGAGGTGGATGAAGAGACCGTGAAGGCGCTGAAGGAGATCGTGGGGTCGCTGTTCGAGATCGCCAGGGAGAATCGGAAGAAGCAGGTGGCGGCAAAGGCGGAGGCGGCCCTTGAGGCCTTGGGGGCGAAAGGGAAGGACGGGAGGCCAAAGGCGGATTCATGAGAGCGGGGTCAGACAGCCCCACAGAAGTTGTAGAAGTTATGTTCCGGCAATTTCTATGGAAATCAAGGGCGGACATAGAATCAATATACCGATAGAAAAAACACGGAAGGACGATTTTTATGGATAAGACAAGTACCAGCGGGGAAGGGCTACAGTTCATTTTCACGGAAAAAGATTTCTATCCGGACGCCCCGTCCCCTCAGGAGGAGAGCGGCGGGAATGTATGGAGGATTCGGTTTGAGGCGGACAGATATTATGCCCTGTACCAGATGGGCTTCGAGGAGAGGAGCGAGAACCCCACGGCCACGGGAAGCTTCCTCTACCTGGTCTCGGACACGTTTCTGCGGTGCCTGACCAGGCTGCCGGAGCTGGAGCTGGCCCGGGAAAAGGTGAGTGTGAAGCCCATGGCCGAGGACGTGGAAGCGCTCCTTCGGGCGCTGCCCTTTGCCATCGGGGCGGAGCATGTGGACGGGAAATGGATTGCCGCGGTCTTCCGCAGGCTGCTGAAGATTTTCCGGGAAGAGATATCGGCGTACCAGGGCACGGTGGAGATGTATTTGACAGAAAAGAGCCAGCACCTCCATGTACCGGAGCGGATCTTCTTCCATCTGGTGGAGAACAAGGGGGAAGAATACCCCTTTGCCTTCCTGGCCACCTATGCCACCAGGGGAGCGGACGGCAAGGTGCGCCATGTACCGCTGAAATATGCCCTGACAGAGTACAAGGACGAGCGGGACAAGCTCTTAAAGCTCCTGTCCTGCCTGAACCGCGCCGCGGAGGTGTCGGAGCTGATAGCGGGCTTCATGGAGAGCGGCGAGATGTTCCATCCCCTGCGGCTGACGGCGGAAGAGGCCTATGAGTTCCTGAAGCAGATTGAGGCCATCGAACAGGCGGGAATCCTGTGCCGGATTCCCAACTGGTGGAAAAAGAAAGCGGCAAGCGTGGCGCTGGAGGCCAGCCTGGGGGACGAGAAGCCCGCCATGCTGGGCTTCGACACTTTGGTCAGCGTTCGGCCCAGACTGGTGGTGGACGGGGAGGAACTGACCGAGGAGGATATCCGCAGGCTTTTAGAGCAGACCGAAGGCCTGGCGCTGCTCAAGGGCAAATGGGTGGAGGTAGACCACGAGAAGCTGCGGGAGCTGCTGGCAAGGCTGGAGGAGATGCCCGGGGAAATGACTCTCTTCGATGCCATGCAGCTGGAGATGGGGCAGGGGAAGAAGCAGCTGGACGTGGGGACTGCGGTGTCCAATGGGCAATGGCTGTCGGAATTCCTGATGCACATGCGCAAGCCCGAGACCATCCGGAAAGCCCCGGTGCCCAAAACCTTCCAGGCCACCCTGCGCCCCTACCAGAAGAACGGCTATACCTGGCTGAACTACATGGACGGACTGGGCTTCGGGGCCTGCCTGGCGGACGACATGGGCTTAGGGAAGACGGTTCAGGTGCTGGCCTATCTGGAGAGGCTGCGCACGGAGCGTCCGGAGGCCAGAGTCCTCCTGGTGCTGCCGGCATCCCTCCTGGGCAACTGGCAGCGTGAGGCACAGAAATTCGCGCCGAAGCTGGATTTTCTGCTGCTCCACGGGCACAGCGCCGGGGTATTGGAGGAGGAGCTGGCGGAGAGCCGGGCTTTCCTGACCATCACGACCTACGGCATGACAGTCAGGGTCAAAGGGCTGCAGGAAATCAACTGGGACTGCGTCATCCTGGACGAGGCCCAGGCCATCAAGAACGCTGGCACCAAGCAGACGAGAGAAATCAAGAAGCTCTCCTCCCGGATGCGCATCGTGATGACGGGCACGCCCATCGAGAACGAGCTGATGAACCTCTGGTCCCTGTTCGATTTCCTGAACAAGGGGCTTTTAGGCACCGCCAAAGAATTTCACGAATACTGCAAGAATCTGAACCAGCATCCTGAGGGCTATATGCGGTTAAAGACAATGGTGTCGCCATTCATGCTCCGGCGGGTGAAGACGGACAAAAAAATCATCTCGGATCTGCCGGAGAAGCTGGAGAGCGTGGACTATGTGGCGCTGACCAAGAAGCAGGTCGTCCTATATCGGAAAGCGGTGGCTGACATGGAGAGGCTGATTGGCGAGGTGAAGGGTATAAAACGCAGCGGGATTATCCTCACCACTATCATGAAGCTGAAGCAGATCTGCAACCATCCAGATCAATTCCTGGGGCAGTCCGCTTACACGATGGAGGAAAGCGGGAAGCTCCTGATGCTGAAGGACATCTGCGAGACCATTTATGAAAGACGGGAAAGAGTCATTGTATTCACGCAATTCAAGGAAATCACAGAATACCTGGCCGCTTTCCTGGAGCAGGTCTTCGGGAGGAAAGGACATGTGCTCCATGGCGGCACGCCGGTGGCAAAGCGGGGGAAGATCGTGGAGGATTTCCAGGGGGAGAAATACGTGCCCTTTATGGTGGTGTCCGTGAAGGCGGGGGGAACCGGCCTGAACCTGACCAAAGCCAACCATGTGATTCATTTCGACCGCTGGTGGAATCCTGCCGTGGAGAACCAGGCCACAGACCGGGCCTTCCGCATCGGCCAGAAAAAGGACGTGGTGGTGCATAAGCTGGTTTGCCAGGGAACCATCGAGGAGAAGATCGACGCCATGATCGAATCCAAGAAGGAACTGGCGGAGAACGTGATCGGTTCCGGTGGGGAGAAGTGGATTACGGAGCTGAGTAATGACGAGTTGATGTCCATGCTGAAATTGGAAATGAAATAAAGATTAAAAGTCTATTTACACCAGCTTACGAAAGGAGAGCGGAATGAGCAGATATTGGGAGACGGCAACGTATGAACAGCCCACCGCGGCGGAGATAAGGAAAAACGCGGCGGAGAGCAAGAAAAAGGAAAAGAAGAAGGGCGCCGCTCTGGAGCCTGTGACTGTCCAGGGCAGGACGATCGTGCACAACTGGTGGGGGAAGGCCTGGTGCGAGAACCTGGAGCAGTATGCAGACTATGAAAGCCGTCTGGACAGGGGCAAGCGCTATGTCCGGGCCGGAGCGGTGCTGGATCTGAAGATTCAGAAGGGAAAAATCCAGGCCAGGGTGCAGGGAACCAGAAAGGTGCCCTACAAGGTGGAGATTCGCATCAGCCCTCTTTCCGAGGAGAAATGCCAGGGAATCATCGAGAAATGCGGCAGCAAGATTGAAAATATGGAGGAGCTGCTGAACGGGAACTTCCCGGAGCAGATGCAGGAGCTGTTCCAGGGGAAGGACGGCCTGTTCCCCACGCCCCGGGAGATCAGCTTTAGCTGCAGCTGCCCGGATTGGGCGCTTCTGTGCAAGCATGTGGCGGCGGCCCTGTACGGAGTGGGAGTGCGCCTGGACGAGCAGCCGCTGCTGTTCTTCGAGCTGCGGGGGATCGATGTGGGGCGGTTCATCGATGTGACCATTGCGGGCAAGGTGGAGGCGATGCTGGCGAATGAGGGGAAGGGCAGTGACCGGATTATTGCGGATGAGGATGCCAGGGGATTGTTTGGGGTGTTGTAGTGCCGCGCTGCTGGAAAAGGGCTTGCCGGCAAAACGCACTCAAAAGTATGGATTTGCGTTCAGCGGAAAACAGGTGTTGATTGGAGGCTGAAATTGAGTCTGCGGGTGCAGATGCCAGGGAGTTGTTCGGGGCGCTGCCGGGAGCCTGGAGCGGGGGGTTCTGCTCCGGGGAGCCGCGGAAGGGGAATGGTATAAAGGGAGCCGGGATGGAATGTCCCGGCTTTTGTGTTGTCTGATATGATACCAAAAAGTGTACTTTTTGGCTAATATCAAAAGATGGGCACAATTACCAAGAAAA
>NZ_CAPDXS010000069.1:0-17157 GCF_948601915.1 uncultured Acetatifactor sp.
TCCTCCCTGGTGTCCATATTCTCCGCCGCATCCCCAGTGCCACCGTTCATCAGCCACTCATATTCCTTTTCAAGCCTGTCATTTGCCACATCAAAGAGGGTGCCCCCGGTAGCGTCATAAAAGACCGTTACCTCCGGGCGCCTCAATGTCTTGTACGTCTCGCCCATCACAACAATATCAGGACTTTTATCCTCGGCATTATATCCGCTTCTCAGATACTCCTTTACAACCTGGTTCCAGATCGCTCCATAGGCATTCTCCGCTGTATTTTCAGCCGTGAAGTGTTCAACCTCCTTTTTCTCTTTCATGCTATCCCTGACTTTCTGCCATGTTTCCGACTTCAGAGCCATTTTGCCCTCTTCCGACAGATTCCTTTCAAATCCTTCAATCCCCATACTGCGCCTCCTTTTCTTCAAAATCGAAGAACATATAAAAGTGCTCTTTTTCCACTGTTTTTTCGGTGGTTACGGTTCCACCCATGCTTCCCAGCGAATGAAATATCTTCCGCCACTGCCATACATCCGACTGGAACATTGGCATATACCACATTTCCTGCCCCTCGGTTTCCCTGGGGAATAGCACCAGGCCGGTCAAAGGCTTGGTAATCGTATTCCCTACGCAGATATAGCCAGCGCATCCCATGAGGGAAAGCTGGATATAGCACATCTGAGCCACCACCCGATCCACGTCCTGCCCCACGAAAAGCACATGGTTCTGAAAATTATATTTAGATTCTTTCATGGTATTTGCAGCCGCAATCAGTGTCGCCCCGGCACCGCAGGCAGGATCACAAATGGATATGTACCCCTGTTCCTCGATTTTCCTGTCGGCATTCCCCACAGTCATTTGAGACATCATCCTGCATATGCCGTATGGGGTAAAGAACTGGCCTTTCCAGTGGTTCGCCAGATTCAGGCTCATATACATTTTCCCGAGGAAGTCCTGTTCCGGTTCATTTTCCAGTGCCCTGACAATAATGCATAATATCTCTGCCAGCATCTCCACGGATCCAAGCCTGTCCATGCACTGGGCATATTCCTTTTCCCTTGCCTCAAAATGCTCTTGCGCCCGGTCTGTGGCATTGCTCAGGGAACAGGCTATCGCACTTATCAAGTCGGCCCATACCTGCCAGGGACTTCTGGAGCGGCAAAACCGGTTGAACACATCCAGGAATTCCTTTTCGGTACCCTGTATGGCTTCGCTCCTCCTTGCTCTCCCCACCTAAGCCTCCCCTTTCCCAATGTTCTCGACCAGGCTCCTCTCCAGCTCGGCGATGTCATAATCCTGCCGGTTCTGGAACTGGTTGAACGGGTTCCCATGTCCCTGTCTGGCATTCCTCGCCTGCTTTGCCCTGCTCTGGACAATCAGCGTCTCGAACTTCTCCCGGAACTTCTTCGTGCTGCGGATGTTGGACTTCCAGAACCCGTCTGTGGTCGCAAAGGTCAGGGCCTCTATGATGTCCGCCTCCGCCCTCCCGTCCAGCCGCTTCATCCGCTCGATCTCCACCGCCCATTTCCGTTTGTCTGCCTCGGTCTTGGGAACCTTGGAGTTGGGGAACACTGCCACGCACGATTGAATCAGCATGTCCACGCACTGGTACTCAAAGTCGCCCACAGGATCCTTCTCCGATGTGCCAGAAGGGTCGGTGGCGGAACCGTTGCCCTGAGGGGCAACGATTACTTCCTTCTCTCTTTCTCTTTCTCTAATCTCTAATCTCTGTGTAACGTTTTGGTAACCATCCGGTAACTCTCCGGTAACATTGTTACCACTATTATGTAGGTAACGCTCCGGTAACTTTTCGGTAACATTGTTACCTTCCAGCCTCCTTTTCTGCTCCCGGATGCGGCGCATGATGGAAGCCTTGTCCGTCTCCGAACCTATCATCTCCTCCATGCGAGGGATGCATATCTCCCCGCCTTCCAGAATCTCCACCAGGCCGATGTTCTTCAGCAGCTCCATCGCCACCACCACGGTATCGAAATCTGTCTTCGTTATATCCGCAAGCTTTACGGTGTCATATGGCACGAGCAGCGTCCCGACAGTACGAATCAGTAGCCCGTTCGTCTTCAGGGACTTGAGGCAGAGCTTCAGGTAGAACAGGGCGTATTCCTTCCCTTTCGGCTGCTCCTCCAGCCATTCCATCGCGTCATCATCAAAAAAGTCCTCCCTC
Source organism: uncultured Acetatifactor sp. (assembly GCF_948601915.1). Lineage (NCBI taxonomy): Bacteria > Bacillati > Bacillota > Clostridia > Lachnospirales > Lachnospiraceae > Acetatifactor > uncultured Acetatifactor sp. The sequence continues at coordinate 2,171 of NZ_CAPDXS010000069.1, forward strand.
AGTTTCATCCAATAGAATTTCTTTGCCAAGCGACCACTTCCTTTTCATCAATATTCATCAGTCCCACCTCACATGGCTGCCCCTGCCGTCCTTGTGCACGGTGACGCTCTGAGGGAACCTCGCCTTGAACTCCTGGTCATGCGTGATGGCCATGACCTTCAAGCCAGGGTACCTCTGCCGTATCGCCTCCAGCGCGTCCACGTAGGCATGGGTGCCGTCAGGGTCCAGGAAGGGCGGCTCGTCTATCAGGAGGAACCCCAGCTGTATCCCCGCCGTGGACGCCTTCACCTCCGACAGGGCCAGTATCACGGAGAGGGACGACTTCACCTTCTCGCCGCCGGACTTTGACAGGTAGGGGAGGGCCGGCTTCCCATATTCCTCGATGAAGATGTCAAGGGACTCCTTTTCCTTCCCATTCTTCTGCAGCTTCTCCAGATGGAGCTCCACACCCATCTTCCCCCCGGTCATCTGGCCGAGGATCGCATTGGACGTAGCCGTCAGCTGTGGGATGACAGAACGGACGATCTGGTGGGGGATGCCGCTCTGGCTGAACGCTGCCTTCAGGGCCTCATAGTCCGCAGCCCCCTTCGCATATTCCATGGCCTGGCCCTGCAGAGCGGCGGCCTCTTCCTTCAGCCTGGCCATCTGCTCCGCTTTCTGCCGCAGCGCCCCCAGCTCCATCTGCTTCCTCTTGGCCAATGCGCTGATGGCATCCACCTCCGCATCCATCCGGGAAACGGTCTCCGCCAGCCCTTCCATGCCGGCCATGACAAGCACCTCCCTGTCCGCCTCTGCCTGCCTCTCGGCAATCTCCGCTTCAATGTCCGCCAACTCGGTAGCCAGCTCCAGGACCCTGCCCATGGCTGTGGCCCTTCTTTCCTCTGCCACGGGCAGCTGCCTCTCCTTTTCGAGCCATGGGGCCAGCGCAGCAATAGCGCCAAGGACCTGCCCATGCTCCTCAGATGCCCTGGCGTACCGGTCACGCTCCTGCGCCGCCTCTATGGCCTTCATCTCGGCCTCCGCATGCCGCCTTTCCGCTTCGGATATATTTGACCGCAGGTACTCCAGTTCAGCCTCCAGCAGGGCAATCCTTCCCGCCCTCTGGTTGATGTCCTCGAGCTTCGCCACATAAGGCTTCAGGCTGGCGACCCGCGCTGAGACTGCCGCCACTTCTCCGGCATCGAAGAGCATTTCTTTCATCTGTGTTCCCGAATCCGCCACCTGCTGATTAATCGGAATCACCTGCTCCTCATAAGCTTTGTTCAAATCTGCATAGCGCTTCGGAAAGTCTTCAAGGGCCTGTCTCGCGGAAACCGCATCTGCCAGGAATCCACATCTTGCCTGGGATATATCTACGCATTCCACATTGGAGAGCAGCTCCGCTTTCTTTTTCAGGCTGTCTTCTTCAAGCTGCAGGTTCTTCATATCCAGAGCGTATCGTGTATTGACCTGATGAAGCTCGTACCTTGCCTCCGTATGCTTTTGCTCCACCGCCCGATATGCCCGCTCCTGCTCATATGCTTCGTCTAGCAGCTTCTTCTGCCGCTCATACTCCGCGGCATTCTCTTTGATTTCCGCATCCTGCTCCGTCGGCTGGCATGAAGACAGATCGGCCTCCCTCTGTACAAGCTTCGCCTTAAGGATATAGATGCCAGACTGTTCCGATGCCGACTGGCTGGCAAGCCCTTCCGCCTCCCGCCTCTTCGCGGAATACAGCGCGGATTCTCCCGCCAACTGCCTTTCACGCTCCATCAGGGCTTTGTGCTCCGCGACCTTCGCTTCGATTTCCTGTCTGCTGTCAAGGATGGCTTCACAGCTATCTATGATGGCCTGCTGAGTGGCCCTATTTTGGCCTGTGGCAGCCTTTTTCGCTTCCAGCATGGAAACAGCTGACAGCAGCTTCCTGCGCCTTTCTGCGGCTTCCTGGCAGTTCGCCAGCAGCAGCTTGTTCCTGTCCCGCTCTGCGGCCTTCACCTGCAGGGCCTCTTCGTATCCCTCCAGCTCCGCCTGGCAGCCCTCCAGCTCCCTGTCCGGATCCCCCAGGCTGGATATGGTGCCGTGGTGAATCTCGGCCTTCTGCTTCAGCTCGCGGTTCCTTGCTCCATACGCCTTCGCCTTGTCCTGCGCTATCCTCTCCATGCCCTGGTAAATCCCCAGGCCAAGGAGCGTCCCGAGGACTTCCACCCTCTCCTCCGGCTTCGCCTGTAGGAACAGGCCATACTGGTCCTGCATGATGAGCGCGCAGGACTTGAACGTGAAGCTGTCCATGCCGATGATGTCCAGGATCTTCTGCTGGGTATCGTTGTACCGCTCCTCCGAGCAGTCCACCCAATCCCCCTCGGCAAGGCATGATATGTTCAGCGTCCCCTTCCCGGATCTGGCTCTTGTCCTCGTCACCCGGTACTTCCTCTCCCCGATGCGGAAGGTGAACATGATGGAGCCGGAGCGGACAGATGCATCGTTGCGCAGCCAGGGCGACTTCCCTGCCTCGTCCTTGATGATGCCCTCCCGGGGCTGCTCATACAGGCAGTCGATGATGGCATCCATGAACAGGCTGCTCTTCCCCGCCCCATTCTGCCCATTGATGGTGCAGAACGTCACGTCGTCGAAACGGAATGTCTCGTCTTCATAGTTTCTGTAGTTCTTCACGGAAATCTCTACCGGCATGAACATCCCGGTACCGACCGCCGTAGGCATGCCAGCCTCCGCCTCCTCGATGACAGGCCTCGCCTTCGCCACCAGCTCCTGGATTTTGTCCGGCGGCACCTGTTTCTCCTCCAGGTACCTAACGAGGTTCGCCTCTGGAGCCATCGTCCCAGCAAGCTCGGTTCGGTTCGCGAATTCCCCGACATCCTCCGGCAGTATCTCCGCCACCATGAACGCGCCGTCCTCCAGCAGCGTCCTCTCCAGGGCCGCCCTGTTGAATCCTTTGGCGTTCTCCGCAGAGCAGCTGTAACGGACTCTGACTATCCTGTCCTGCACACCCCCATTCCAGCGCCAGAATTCCTGTGCCACGTCATCCATGCAGCCAAGGTTGATTGCCGTGATGTCGGTGTCCGTCATATTGAACGTGATGAATTCCCTGTATGGCGTCTCCACGAATTCAGAGCTGACAGCTGACTGCTCCATGTGGTGAATCCAGAAGCCCCTCTCCTGTCCCTCATCGTTGAAGTTATTGGCATTGATGGAGCCGGAATAGTATACGTTGTCGAGCCCGGGGACCATCTGGGGGCGGTGTATGTGCCCCAGGGCCACCAGCGCATAGCCCGCAGCGGACAGGGATTCCGATGGGATGATGGGCTCGAACTGCGTCAGGGACTGGGACTGGCCGCCCTCCATGTTGCACCCCGGCACGGTGTAATGTGCCATCAGGATGGCCGGACGGTCGGCCCGGCACTCCGCCCTGAGTCCCAGGGCCATGCTGCCCAGCTCCTGGGAGATGGCCTCGTTCTCCTCCTCCCGCCCCAGCCCCGGGAACTGCGCCCGGTACACACCGGCCTCGAACCCTGGCATGACGGCGATGTCAGCCCAGTCCGTCCTGACCACCTGCGGCGTGGTGACGATATGTACGTTCGGCCAACCCGCGAAATATTGCGCAAGGACCTTGAATGGGCCCGCCCCGTCATGGTTCGGCGTCCCCCGCATCACCACCACCTGCCCAGCAGCGGCGGCCAGGCGGGAGATGATGCCGATTGCCACGACCACCTCGTCGCAGCACCGCTCGCTCCATGTCTTCCCGGCATGGAATATGTCCCCGGGCACCAGGGCCAGGTCCGGCCTCTCCTGTTCCGCCCGCGCCGCCATGAATTCGAGGCACCGCCTCGTGTCCAGGGAGCGGAGGTTCACCCCGTCCCTCTCCGGCCCCTTGAAGTCACCTATGTGCCAGTCAGCTGCATGAATGATCTTGATTCCCATATGCTTCCCTCGCTTTCCTCGTTATCTCTTCCATCTGCGGGTACAGCAGCTCAAACCGTCTGTCCGATATCCCGCAGAACTCTATGCCTCCATCTGCCAGCCTCTCTCCAATAAGCAGCATGTTCCCGACAATCGGTTGCCCATGCTCATCCGTCCCATACAGGTAGCTGCCCACCAGGTTCGGCTCAAGGCCGTGGCTGATGCCGTCCTCATCGACCAGCATGCTCACAAATCCTCCCTTTTCCCTCATGATGCCGTTCGGGACTCCGAACTCCGTATACAGGCGCTTCGGGAGGACATGCTCATATATCTCGCAGCGCGGCCCAATCAATTCCCTGAGCCATTGGTTCTGTGCCTGGAGCGTCCCTTCCGGGAAATCGTGCACCGAGACCTCATTGTCCGTGCTTATCCTGATGATCCTCACTGCCGTCTCCCTCCCCTCCGCTCTCCCCTAACGACCTTCTGGCACTTGTAGCACAGCGGCCTGTCATAATGCTCTATGGAATATTCCCATACCTTCTTGGGAATCACCTCATTGCACTTGTCGCAACGGAAGTCCATCGTCCTATCCTCCTGCTCCTGGATTGGCTCCTCTGTGCCGGGAGCCTCCCGGTAGGTGCCATCGACGTACTCCCCATACTCCTCTCCGTCCGAGGCTTCGATGGAGGCACTGTCCGGCACCTTGCCCTCGACCTGGTGGATGCTGGGGACGTGCCCGAAGAGCCTCTGGGAGGACTGGAACATGCTTTCGATGGCCGCCCGCTTCACTGCCTCATGGTTCAGGTTCGGTACCAGGTAGGCCACTACGAACGGCTTACTGATCTCCTCCAGCGTGTAGGTGCCCTTGATGTGCAGGGCGGTCCTTATGGCTCCATTCAGGGCCTTGGCCTCGCATATCTGCGGCAGGTGCTTCATGAACTCCGCCCTCTGCTTGTCCGACATGCCCGGAACCACGTTTTCAACGATGATCTCATGCGTGTCCTCCACCATCAGCACCTCCCCTGTGAGCTGGGGGACGGAGATAGTGATGCGGAACGCGACATCCTTGTTCCGGCAGCTCCCGCACTGCACCACCTTCCCGCTGTGCTGGTTTACCGCCACGCACTTCTGGCAGGTGGTCGGTATGACGTGCTCGCTGGAGACCATCTTGATGCCCGCGCCGTCCGCCAGCTTCTTCAGCCCGTTCTTCGCTATTGCGTACAGGTTCGGCGTGGCAGGGTGGACATTCCCTTTCTTGTCCCTGTATTCCCCGCTCGCCTTCTGCTGGATATAGACATCCTTCTTCTGGGGGTCAACGTCCAGGCGCACGACCTGAATCACCGGTGACTTGATGTCCGGTATCTGCACCATCACGTCGGTGTTTCCCATCAGATTGTACTTGGATGCCGGATAATTTTTAGGAATAGACAGCTCATACATAGAATCCATAGAAATTACCTCCATATCGTATTTTTCGCTTGATTTTTGCAGCAGGATGGTTTACAATATGGTCATCCTGTAGGGCGCTCTGGCTTCTGGCCGAGTGCTCTTTTTCCATTCTGTAGGCCTTCCTGATGAATCCATTTCTTATTTCCGCGGACGCGCCGCTTCTGGGATGCCCTTTTCCCTGCATACCATCCCCTTCCTTTCCGATGCCCACTGCCTGGCCGCGCGGACAGCCCTTTCCGCAAGCCTGATTGCCTTAAAGACCCCATAGAACACGAAAGGGATGACCAGGCATTCCCCGCCGTAGGCCCTGTAGCCTCTCTGAAGAAGTGCTTGCTCCATGGCCCGCGCCGTATACAGGTACGTCACCCAGGCCGCCGCCAGCGCCCTGAGCATCACCCAAAATACCTTCCCTGCCAGCCGCCTGGCTGCCGCCCATCGCCTCCGCCGCGCCTTGGCCAGGCGAATCCTGTCCCCAGGGCTTCCGGGGACACGCCGGTACTCCACCACAATCCATACCCTCTGCCTGTCCCTCCCCGTCCACTTCATTATCCCAAGCTTCATGCCCTCCTCCTTTCCTCTGAATTCCCCAAGCGGAACGCCATCTGGCCTGTCTCCTCCCTTTCCAAGAGCCCCTCGGCCTCCGCTCGCTCCCTCTCCGCCGTTTCCCGGCAGTCGCACTGCTCTCCGGGATCCAGTGCAGCTCCACAGTACGGACAGGTTCTGTAATATGCCATTTCACACCTCCCCATCGCCACTCTTCCCGATGACGGCATCAACCACATCCATCGGAATCCCGAACCGCTCCGCAAATATGTATTTGCTCGCCTTCCCCTGTCCGTATGCCATCATGCCAGACTCCTTTGCCTGGCGGTTGATCGCCCTGATTGTCTCATACGCTTTGTTCTCTTTACAGCCGAGAAGCTTCATCACGTTTTTTACATTGACATAAGTAGTCGTTGCCGCCCGCAGAACTCCTGGCGCAGTCGCCAATGCTCCCATGCTATCCCTCCTTAATCATAAAATGGCTGGAGCGTATCATTCCAGACCTCGCATCGCTTCCCTACCACGCCGCACGGCGGGCATAGGGGCTGTCGTCCAGCTCTGGGTCGTAATAGTCCATCTGGATTCTCTCCCCGGCGCGGACTGCCTGGACGATAATCTCCACCTCATCCAGTGTCCTCATTTCTGACCTAGGCGGCGCGTCCACCTGGTCCTCCAGAGCCCTGCGCAGGGCGGCCATCGCGGATTCCATGTAGAAATCTCCATAGCATGTGTGAAAGTGCAGATTCTGTTGCACGTCCGCAATCCCCTGCCCCTGCAGCACATAATGTTTCAGGAATCCTTTCACGACTGCATCTTCGTCCAGATTGCCATGTGCCAGGTCGAACAGCCAAGTCGCTTTATCCTCCATCCATGCCTTTGCCATAGCCCTCCTCCTATTCCAGATTCTTCTCTGTCCACACCTTTAGGCTCTGGGCAATGGCCGAGATTTCATCCAGCGTGGCCAGAATCTTCCGCAGCTCCGGCTTCTCGTCCTCGGTGATGACGCCATCGGCGGTAATGTCCAGCAGGCTCTCCTTGGTCTCCGCGACCTTCCGGAGGCTTGCCATGGCCCTCACAGTTATCCGATCCAAATCCTCCAGCTCCAGCACGGGGACATCATTCCCAAGGGGACACATCTCTCGGCAGTAGTAGTTCCTCAGCTCCGGCGCATTGTACAGATCCGCCATCTTCATCACCATGTCCGGCGGAACAATCTTTGTCAGGCCCAGCTCATAATCCGATAACGTCGATACCGATACCCCCAGGAGCTCTGCCGCCCCTTCTTTTGAATACAGCCTTTCATTGAATTGGGCAGCTGCCAGCCTCGCCTGGCAGAACCGGTTGTCCGCTGCCTTCGTTGGTCTCCGTCCCATCATATCCCTCCTTAATCACCCTGTATCCCCGGCCTTCCAGCTCCTGAATCAGCTCCTCTGATGCAGCCTCCGCCAATATCTCCTTCAAGGTCTTATACATATGTCCCATATGGAACTCCTGGCCGTTCAGGATTCTTGACCTTACGAAACAAGCATCCATCGGTGCATGGAGCGCCTCGCACAATTTGGTTATCATATTGTTTGGGATGCTGTCAGGACGCATAAGCCAGCGAGCCACCGGCTGCCATGGGGCCAGGCTATAGAGTTCCTCCCCCATGAGAGCTATCTGCTGCTTATCGACCCCCATCCGCCGGGCGACTTCCTCCTCGGTCAGGCCCTGCGCTACCATATAGTCGTATAACAGGCAGGTATTTCCATCATATACAGGCCTTTTCACTGCTTTGGATGCCATTTTTCTTTTCACCTCCATTCTTTATAATAAACTAGAAAGATTCAATATCAGAAACTTCTTCACTACAGAATATTGTTTCTATTGGTTTTTTAAAATGATTGGAGATTAATATAGCTTCATTTAAGGAAAATTTAACTAATCCATTCTCCTTTTTACTGTAATTAACCTTTGATACATGGATAATATCAGCAAAATCTTCTTGTTTCAGCCCCAATGATTCTCTAAACTTTTTAATCGTTAGCATATGGCACCTCCTTTTGTTTCAATATTTGAATCTTTCATTTACATAATAATTTCATTTTTTGAATTTGTCAAGATATATTTTCAATTTTTGAAACTTTATTGATTTTCAGATTTTGAAACTTTATAATATATTTGGAGGTGTCATATGAGTTTTGGTGAAAGACTTAAAGAGCTTCGTCTAAAAGATGGTTCAACACAACTTCAGCTTGCTAAAATTTTAGATATATCAAAGTCTAATGTTTCAAAATATGAATCTAACTGTATTGAACCTAATTTAGATATTGTTGTCAAAATGGCAATGCATTTCGGCGTATCTTCCGATTATTTATTAGGTTTATCCGATGAATACTATAATAAAGATGACTTGGAGTGGAAATTTTCAAAAGTTTCAAATCGCTTGGGAAACATTTTGAGCACTTACAGGCAAAAAGAAAATCTGTCAAAAGCAGAATTTGCACAAAGACTCAAGATAAATAAAGAACTCTATGACAACATCGAGATTGGAAGATATGAACCTACTTTTGAATTATTAAAGAGAATTTCCGCTGAAACACAATATGATATCGACTACCTCACTGGTGCTTCGAATCATACGACAGTGCCCTCCAATGAGATATTTGAATTTTCCGGGAAAAAATGTTCTGTGTTGTATTTTGAAGGAGATTCTCATTTCAAAGCTCGCTTTGAAGAATTATGCCTACAAAATTCAATAAATCAGGACAATGCCGAGAAACGCCTTGGCTTAGATAAGCAGACTTATATAGATATTCGCTGGAATCGGATGCCAACATTATCTGAATTACTAAAAATATCTTATGCCTTTGGAGTTTCACTAGATTACCTTATTGGCAAAACGGACATAAAACTGTCCAGCCTTAAAGGTGATGAATTAGAATTAATACTAAACTATCGTGACTGCTTTGAGCACTTCAAAAAAAGCATCTTTGACCGAGCTAAAGAGTTATCTTTAGAAAGCCTACACGAGAAAGAGGCAGCCGTTGCAGCGGAAACTCCGTTAAAGAAGACAGGAACCGATAATCGGGGAAAATAATACCCTTCGAGTGGTACCGGAGGGGAAAAGGGGAATAGAGTATGGAAATTGAGGCAACCTTAAATAGAGAATCTATTATCCCAATAGCTAATAGAATCCAAACATTAAGTCCTATTTGTAAAGGGCGTTTATATGCGCATGAGGTTTTGATTTTATTTTACGCACATAAATACACTACAGGGGTTAATTCATATGAAGGCTTCTGGGGATATAAATATGGAATCTCAAATATGGACGAGCAAATTAAATCGCTCCTTTCAAGAGGTTTTTTGCGGATTGCATCGTTAGAAGAAACCATGCGTTCTCGCACAGTAACGCTATCTACCATAAAAGACATCGCTCGTCAAAACAGCCTGAAAGCTTCGGGGAAAAAAGAGGAACTTATCCAACGGATACTAGCAGCAGTGGATATAGACCAATTAAACAAAAACTTTCCTAGCAGACCATATTTTTTGACAGAATTAGGGCAAGAAGTTATTGAAAAAGAAAATTACATGAAGTATATTCATAACCAATCAGATGGTAATATGGATATATGGAAATTTAGCGAAATGGTACATAAAATTCCTTCTATACCCTATACAGAAGTGCTCCAAAGATATTATTCCCAACAGGCGAAAATGCATCTCAGCCAAAAGCAGTATGGTTTATACAGAAATGATTTACATTTTCAATCAGAGGCTTGTATAGAGGGAAAAAATTACACTATTGCTTTGGATTGCTTATGTCGTCTTATTTATTGCGATTTGAACTCCCTTTCCTCATTGACGAATGGAAATGTATTCCTACGTATTCCTACAATTGCCCCTTATGAGGAATCAGACCTCACGGTATCACAAAAAATATTGTACTATTTTCAATCATGCATAAATAATTTGGAAATAAAAGAAAATGAGCTACCCCAAAAGATTATTCCTATTTTCTGTAGCATTGAAATTCCCTTTATCTTTTTCACGCAAAAGGAATGTGCTACAGTTACCACTTTGGAAATCCTTGATAATAAAGAGCGGCTACAAAAGATTTATCAGGCAGTAGAGCAGCGGTTTGATGCAAGTGGCCTTAAGGAAAAAGTATGTCAAAACAGGGACTCCTTTTATTAGTCTGCATTTAACATGACTGCGAAGGAACATGATTCGTTACATCACCAAGCACTGAGAAAAATGCAAGCGGAGGTCGAAGCGGCTGATGAAATCTATGACCCAGAATGGGAAAAGGAGATAGAAGATAGGCTCTCCAAGCTGGATGAAATCTCCAGAGAGGCATTTTACCGAGCACGGGCAACCAGAGAAAACAAATCAAGCACTCTTTCATCCAAAGATTTGGATCGGCTTACTCTGGAAGCCATGGAACGGTCATTCTATTACCATAGACAATAAGCAGAGGTAGCTATATGAAATGTATAAAATGTGGCGCGGAGCTGACTGGTGAAATGTTCACATGCGGTATGTGCTTTTCCTGCGGGTGCTCTATCTCCGAATCGGAAGAGGCCTTTGAAGCAGAACAGTCCAAAATAAGAGCTGAAGCAGATTTGGCAATCCGTCAGCAGAAGGAAGAGCTTGCACGGAAATCCCAGGAAGAACAACGCATATATGCTGAAAGATACAAAAACCATATGCTAACTACGGGTTTTTCCTTTGAGGGATACCGCATAACACAATACTTCGGCATTGTGACAGGCGAAACCGTAATGGGAACTGGATACTTTTCTGATATAGGTGCTTCCATTTCGGATTTCTTTGGTGCCGAAGCGTCTGAATATTCCGAAAAGCTACGAACAGCAAAACAAGCTGTGCTGAAAATTATGATCAAAAATTCAACTGATTTGGGCGGAAATGCTATTATCGGAATCTCTTATGAACTTATGACCTTCTCAGGAAATATGATGGGAGTTTCAGTGACCGGCACCGCCGTAAAAGCTGAAAGGTTTTCCGATAATGCTTAACACCGTGCAGGGAAGGGGGAAGCTGCCGTGCCGGCCTACAAGTATACTTTAAAAGACGGAAAAACCACTCGCTGGTATGCAAACTTCTACTTCACGGACTGGACCGGCGAAAAGAAACATATCTGCAAGCGAGGCTTTAAGACGCAGCGAGAGGCCAAAGAGTATGAACGCTCATTCCTGGATCAGCAGAACAATACCAGCGACATCCTCTTCTCCTCCCTGGTGGAGAACTATCTGGAGGACATGTCCCACCGGCTGAAGCCTACCACGATGGCGAACAAGCGGAACATCATAGAGACGAAGCTGCTCCCCTACTTCGGTAGCCAGAAGGTATGCGACATCGACACCATAAAGGTCCGGAAATGGCAGAACGAGCTGATGTCCTATCGGGACCAGGACGGGAATCCATTTTCCCAGACATATCTCAAGACAATCAACAACCAGCTATCCGCCATCATGAACTATGCCACGGCCCACTATCGGCTCCCAGCAAATCCATGCCGGGTCGCTGGGAGCATGGGGAAGAGCAAGGCCGAAGAGATGAACATCTGGACACAGGCCCAGTATGAGCAATTCTCCGCTGCCATCCAGAAGTCCTCTGTGAAGCTGGCCTTCGACATCCTGTTCTATACCGGGATGCGCTCTGGGGAGCTGCTGGCCCTAACGCCTGCGGACATCCTCCCATCAAGGCGGATAGACATCAACAAGAACTATGCCAAGTTAAACGGAGAGGAGCTTTTCCTGGAGCCAAAGACGCCAAAGGCCAAACGGTGCATATCCATCCCAGAATTCCTTTATGATGACATCATGGGATATGTGTCAAAGCTCTACGGAATCGGGAAAGGGGACAGGATATTTTATTTCACGAAGTCCGCCCTGGACAAGGAGATAAAGGTCAATGCCGCTAAAGCCGGCCTCCCTACCATCAGGGTCCACGATCTCAGGCATTCCCACGCCAGTATGCTGATTGAAATGGGCTTTGCCCCATTGGAGATTGCCGACCGCCTGGGGCATGAGTCCGTGAAGACGACGCTCGACACCTATTCCCACCTCTATCCAGACAAGGATCAGCATCTGGCGAACCGGCTCAACCAGTTCCGGAGGGCAGCTCCGGAAGAAGAAAATCCTTGAACTTTCCCACAGATTGTGCTATTCTTTAGATAAAGAGAGGCGTCTGCTGGTAACAGACGCCCCAGGAGCCACCGATAGACGGTTAGCCCAACAATGTAAAGCAAAATAGCCGCTTAGTTTGTCAGACCAGGGCGGCTATTTCTGCGTCTTATGATTATCCTTGCTTCCGATGGCATATCCGAGACCAAACGCTGTCAGCACAAGGCTGATCACTGCTATCAATCCTTCAATCGTCAACATCCACTCAGCCCTCCTTTCCCAGATTCCCTTTCAGGTTTCTATGTAAACGGAGGGTCACAGTCCCTCCGGAGAGGGCTAACCGCCTACCATCCTGGTAGTCCTAAAGAGATATTACCATATTCTGGCAAGTATTTCAACCACACGCTTTTCGGGTAGGAAAAGTAGCTTGTTTCATTTCCAACATCATAATAACATCAGCAGAGAAACTAAAAGACCAGAAAACCTTGAATCTATCGGCTTTCTGGTCTGAATTTCCGTTATTCGAACTCTATTGTCGAAGGCGGCTTCGGACTCATGTCGTAACAAACCCGATTCACATTCTCCACCTCAGCCAGAATCCGGTTCGTGATCCGCTCCAGCACCTCCCAGTCCACCTTCTCCACGGAGGCCGTCATGGCATCCACCGTGTTAATAGCCCGGATGATCACCATGTACTCGAATACCCTCGCATTATTCTTCATGCCCACGGACTTGAAATCCGGCACCACCGTAAAGTACTGCCACACCTTCTTGTCCAGACCGGCCCTGGCGAACTCCTCCCGCAAAATCGCGTCGGACTCCCGCACGGCCTCCAGCCTGTCCCTGGTGATGGCCCCCAGGCATCTCACGCCCAGGCCCGGCCCCGGGAAGGGCTGACGGTACACCATGTCATGGGGCAGCCCCAGCTCCACGCCGCAGGCCCGCACTTCATCCTTGAACAACTGCTTCAGGGGCTCCACCAGCTCGAACTCCAGATCCTCCGGCAGACCTCCCACATTGTGGTGGGACTTCACCATCTTCGCCGTCTTCGTGCCGCTCTCGATGATGTCGGGATAGATGGTCCCCTGTCCCAGAAAGTCGATTCCGTCCAGCTTCCTGGCCTCTTCCTCAAAGACGCGGATGAATTCCCCGCCGATAATCTTCCGCTTCTGCTCCGGATCCGCCACGCCGGCCAGTTTCCCCAGGAAGCGCTCCACGGCATCCACGTAGATCAGGTTGGCATGCAGCTCGTCCCGGAACACCTTCACCACGCTCTCCGACTCGTCCTTGCGCATCAGGCCGTGGTTCACATGGACACAGGTAAGCTGCTCCCCGATGGCCCTGATCAGCATGGCGGCCACGACGGAGGAGTCCACGCCGCCGGACAGGGCCAGCAGCACCTTCCTGTCGCCCACCTGCTGCCGAATCAGCTCTACCTGATCCTCGATGAAATTCTTCATGTTCCAGTTCGCTTCCGCCTTGCAGTCCCGGAACAGGAACTTCTCCAGGGCCTCCCGCTCCGGCAGGGCCTCCAGGCGCACTTCGCATCCGGACTGGGGATAATCCACGGAAATCATGGGATAGCCCAGCTCATAAATCTCCGGGCGCACCTCCACTGCCTGTCCGTCCACGATGCGGTTCTCGCCGCCGTTCAAAATGATGCCCTTCACGTTGGGCAGGGCCTGCAGCTCCTCCACGGTGATGTCGTGGGGATGAATCTCGCTGTATACGCCCAGGGCGCGGATGTCCCTGGCAAGGACCGTGTTCTGGGTGCTGCCCAGGTCAAGAATGACGATTAAATCCTGCTTCATTGATGGTGTTCTCCTTCTCTTTTCTTTTGGGGCCTGTTCCTTTCCATACTATTCATGATACCTTAGGAATCCGCGGTTTGCAAGGCCTATTTTGCCATGGCTGCCGTTACCACCTGACGCTCCACCGCTCCGAGTATTCCCCGGACAGCTCCTCGTGCCTCACTTCCCGCTCCATGGCCTCCTCCGACTCCTGCTTCCTGCCCAGGAGCAGGCAAAATTCCCGGTCGTCGAAGGGCAGCTCCACCCAGTCGTCCTTCCATGCGGACAGATAGGCGGCATTGCCGATTGTCAGCCCCCATATCCCCTCCTGGCCCGGCGCGATCAGCTCCGCTCCCTGGAGCACGGCATCCGTGAAGTTCTGCAGAATCTCCAGATGTCCCCCGCCGGGCTCCTCCTCTTCCATGGTACAACAGTTCACCTTCTCCTGGGGCATGCCCTCCCTGGAAGCATAACAGATCTCCCGCTCGTCCCGTTCCAGCAGGTACAGCTTCAGGCAGCCGTTCTCCGCCACGGCCTTGCCCAGGGTACCGCTGATCTCCATCCGGTTGGTACCGGGATACTCCCCGGTGGATGTGATGAACACCGCGCTGGCGCCGTTTTCATACTCGGCATAGATGGTGGCGTCGTCCTCCACCTGGATTCTATGGTAATGCCCCTCCCTGCAGAACGCCCGCAGCCTCACCGGCATCCCCATGATCCACTGCCAGATGTCCAGGTTGTGGGGGCACTGGTTCAGCAGCACGCCGCCTCCCTCCCCGTTCCAGGTGGCCCGCCAGTCGCCGGAATCATAGTAGGCCTGGGTGCGGTACCAGTTGTTGACGATCCAGACGAAGCGCTTGATCTCCCCCAGCGCCCCCTCCTGCACCAGGTCGTGGATCTGTCTGAAGAGGCGGTTCGTCCGCTGGTTGTACATGATGCCGAACACGGCCCCGCTCTCCTCCGCCTGCCGGTTCATGGCGGCCACGCTGGCGGTGTCTATGCCCGCGGGCTTCTCGGTCAGGACGTGGAGCCTTCTGCGGAAAGCTTCCCCGGCGATTACCGGATGCAGCTTATGGGGCGTGGCGATCAGTACGGCATCCACCTCCCCGCTGTCTAAGAGCGTCTCGTAGTCCTCATACCGCGGAACTCTCCCCAGGCGCTCCCCGGCCCACTCCAGGCG
>NZ_CAPDXS010000069.1:17167-26676 GCF_948601915.1 uncultured Acetatifactor sp.
GATCTACACTCTTTCCCTACACGACGCTCTTCCGATCTCCGGCCCACTCCAGGCGCTCCCGGCGGCAGTCGCACACCGCCGCCAGCTTTGCGCCCTTTACCCTGCCCTCAAAAAGCTGCACCGCGTGGGCGCTTCCCATATTTCCGATTCCCACTACCCCGAACCGCAAAGTCTCCATGTCCTTCCCTCCCTCTGCCTCCTAAATGCTGACTAATTTCAAACTTTTTATTGAATATCCTCGGCATGCCTCCTGCCTTCCTCGCCGAAAAATCATCCGCCCTGTCAGAAAATCTTCTCCAGCAGCTTGATATATTCGCTGATCAAATCGCTGGTCTTCTCCGCATAGATGATCTCCTTCGCCAGGGCCACATTGTCCGTGATCACATTGTCCACGCCAAGCTCCACCATCCTGCGGATGCCGGCCTGGGTGTTCACGGTCCAGGCGTAGAGCTGCTTTCCCTGCCCGTGAACCCTGTCCACCAGGTTCTCCGTCACATTGGCCGCCTCCACGCTGAAATGGTCCGCCGCCTCCAGATCCGTGATGTTCCCATAGGCCAGGCTCATGACATAGACCGTGGTGACTTCCGCATTGTAGTCTTTCACCCGTTCCAGCACGCCGTAGACCTGGGAGGTGATCACACACTGCTCCAGGAAGTCATGCTCCGCCACGATGTCCACCACGCTTTTCTCGAAATCCGTCTCATGGCCGGTGGGCTTCAGCTCGATGTTCAGCTTGATCAGGTGGTCCCTGGCGAACTCCACCACCTGGCCCAGCCTGGGGATTCCCTCCCCGGCATGATCCGGCCCGAAGAAGCTCCCGGCGTCCAGGCCCGCCACCTCCTCCCAGGTAAGCTCCCAGGTATTTTTATTCAGGCCCGTAGTACGCTTGAAGCTGGTATCATGCATGACGATAATCTCCCCGTCCTTCGTCTGCTGCACGTCCAGCTCGATCCAGTCCGCCCCCAGCTCCTCTGCGCCCTCAAAGGCGCTCATGGTGTTTTCCGGATAGTCCGCGGACGCCCCTCTGTGGGCGGTGACTTCCGTGGTGCGGGCGTACTCGATGTTCAGGTTGTATTTTCCCAGATGCAGCCCGTAGGTGAATATAGTCCCCAGAACCACGGCGGCCAGGCCTATCCCGATGCAGGCGGCCCGGATGCGGGACCTCTCCCCGGCTTTCCCCTCTCCCGCCCCCAGTTCCAGGCTGCGGATTTCCTCGCCCCTCTCCTGCTTATGGGCGTAGAAGAGGACGCTGATGCCGGCATAGCCAAAGGGCATGGACAGGGACATGAACACCGCCGCGCACAGGGCGATGAACATCCATATAATGGTGGACACCAGGCTGCCCAGCAGGGCGAAGCGCTCCAGCATGCCGTCCACCGCCATGATCAGCAGTATCCCTATCAGGACGCAGCCTAAGAAGCACAGGGATATCACCGCCTGCATGGCCACTAAGGAAAGCATGTCCCTCACATGCCTTCCCGCTCCCAGGCGGCGGCTGCGCTTCCTGGCTTCCCTGAAGGGGAGATTCTCCAGCACCAGAAAATGCAGCGAGTAGAGCCAGTATGACAACAGCACTGCCAGCAGGGCCACTGCCGCGGCACAGAGCACGGGCAGAAACCGGTTCTGCCCGATATAATCCTGAATGAAGCCGGGCACCTGGATGGTAGAGATCACGCCCGATGCCAGGCCCAGGTTCAGAAAGGGTATGAGGAATAAAATCAGGAACGCAAGAGAAAGGCTGCGGGGGCGGAGCATCCCCATGCACTTACGGGCAGAGACGCGGAGCACCTCCGGCAGGCAGGCCTTACGGTTCTGCCAGGACTGGTCCAGCAGGATGATCACCGTGGCGATGTCGAACATGGTGTAGGCCGTCATGAGCAGAAGCAGGGCGGCCACGGACAGCACCGTCACCGGATGGACGGCGAAGGACAGCACGTTTTCCACCGTCAGGTATCTGTATCCCGTAATCTTCATAATCAGGCGAAAGCATCCCGAGAACAGGGGCACTGCCACCAGGAACGTCAGCAGCTTGAAGACGATTTCAAATTCCGCCAATGCCCTGCGGTTCCGGTTTACCAGCCTACCCAGTTGTCTTACTTTCCCCATCCCTTTTCGCCCTCATCTTAAGCCTCTGTATCCACAATATGCGACGCTTCGCGAACACAGTCATCCGATAAGACCTATTATAATGAATCCGCCTGAAAAGTCAATAACTCTGAATCAATGGCCGGTTGCTATGTGTGCTCCACATTACTGTTCACTCGGTGCCGCCGCGGGGTGTTTTCATGCGTATTATAATACAGACCAAGCCGAAAGAGACCGCCAGAGGAAACGTGCTGCAGCAGATGCTGACGGCCTATGAGGTGTTCGATTATATCTATGACTTCCCAGTATTTTTCCTCCTCCTTTCGAAAAAGCACAGGGATGTAGCAGGATACATCAGACGATATTAAGTGAACTTCATATTGCAATCGGAACTTATATCAAGTCAAAAGGCGGCTCCTGCAGGGTCTATCCCGCTCCTTTTGCCGTGAAGCTGTTCGAGGACAGGGATACGGTGGTGGCACCGGACATTAGCGTGATATGTGACAGGGATAAGCTCACGGACAAAGGCTGCAGCGGTGCGCCGGACTGGATTATAGAAATCATTTCCCCAAGCAATCCCGGTCATGATTATATCCGAAAGCTGAATCTATATGCGGATGCAGGGGCCAGGGAATATTGGGTTGTGGATCCGATGGTGAAGGAAGTCGCAGTCTACCATCTGGAAAAGGGTTCTTTCCGAGCGAAGGCTTACACATTTCAGGACAGGATTGCGGTCAATATCTATGATGATTTCCAGATTGATTTCCAGGAGTTGGATTTATAGGGAACAGCCATCAGGCTGTCACACCAGGTGGGTTTATTTCACCGTTGCTGTGACAGCCTTACAATCTCCTCCCAAGCCTCCTCGTCTATCTCCTCCGCCCGGAAGAGCCTGCGCCTGTCCGCCTCCGTAATCTTCCGGACGACCCGGCAGGGATTCCCGGCGGCGATGCACCAGTCCGGGATGTCCCTGGCCACCACGCTGCCTGCGCCGATGACTACGTTGTGGCCGATATGCACCCCGGGACAGATGACGGCATTGCCCCCGATCCACACATTGTCCCCGATCACAACCTCTTTCCCGTACTCATAGCCGGAGCTGCGGGTGACGGGATGGACCGGATGCCCGGCGGTGTAGATTGCCACATTGGGGGCCAGCTGGCAGTTGTCGCCAATCCGGATTTCCGCCACGTCCAGAAGCGTGCAGTTGTAGTTGGCGAAGAAGTTCTTCCCCACCCGGATGTGCTTTCCATAGTCGCAATAGAAGGGCGGGTTGACGAAGGCCTCCTCCGACTCCCCCAGAAGCTCCTTCACCGTCTTCGCGATTCCCGCGAAGTCAGTCCGATCCATGAAGTTCAGCCTCTGTAAGATTTTCTTGCACTCCTGCATTTCCTCAAAGACGCTGCCGTCCGCCACATAGGCCAGCCCCGCGTCCCTCCTCTCCCTGTTGTCCATGTATCTGTCTCCTTTCCTGTCAAATGATTCAGGCGCTGTGGGGGAATGTCCCACCCTCAGCGCCTGCCTGTCCGCTGTGCAAAAGCTCCAGATATCAATTCTATAGAAGATCGTACTTCACCACGTCTATGCTCACGGTCCCGTCCGCGGAGAAGTAGATGCCGTCAGCCTCCTGGTCTGTATACAGGACGGCGGTCATGACCTGTTCTCCGTCGTTGATAAAGGCCTCCACGCTGAAGCGATCCAGGATGATCCGCAGCTTCAGCACGCCGTCCTTACATAGTACCTTGCTGCGCCTCTGGTGGATGATGGCCCTGCGGGAACCGGAGAATTTCCTGTCCACCTTGAGCACGGATTCGCCGGGCCTGTAGCTGAAGGAGGTCTGGTACTGGTCGTTCTGGGCGAAGCGCACCGCGAATTTCCGGTACATGTCGCAGCCCTCCACCGGGCGTACCACGATCTCCATGTCCACCCTGCGCCCCCTGAGGCCCTCCGGATAGATGTTCCCCGAGAATGTAAGGTTCTCAAAAGCGACTCTGTTGCACCTCATGGCCTCCAGCTCCCGGATGGGCTTCTGGCAGAGCCTGCCGTTCTGTATGGAAAGCTCTCTGGGCAGGCTCACCTGTCCGAACCAGGCTTCCTCATGTTTTCTCCTGTGATTGCAGGTATCCCAGTTCTGCATCCATCCGATCATCACCCGCCGCCCGTCCGGCGTCAGCAGGGTCTGGGTAGCATAGAAGTCAATTCCGTAATCAATAGACTGATTGCTCTCCTCAATGAATTTCCCTGTCTCCTTATCATAATCGCCGATCAGGCAGAGCGTGCCGTTGCCATTGTGGTACTCGAAGCCCTGGGACAGCATGTCCTGGGGGCTGGTGAGAATCACCCATTTTCCGTCCAACCGGAAGAAATCGGGGCATTCCCACATCTTGCCGATGCGGTTATGGTTGGATGCCAATATGCTTTTAAACTCCCAACGGAATCCGTCCTGGCTGGTATAGAGCAGAACCTGTCCGCTTTCGTCCGCGGCCCTGTTGCCGATCACGCAGCAATAAGTTCCGTCCTCATCCTGCCATATCTTGGGATCCCTGAAATCGTTCCTGCTGGAGCCCTCCGGCAGATCCTTTTCGTCCAGAACCGGGTTGTTCTCGTATTTCTCATAGTCTGTCCCGTCCCCCACGGCCAGGCACTGGGTCTGGACCTCCGTATGCCCCCCGTTGGGCTGACGCTCATTGACCACTCCCGTATACATCAGAAGCTGCCTGCCGTCAGGAAGGGTGACCGCGCCGCCGGAAAAGCAGCCGTCCCTGTCATAGATTTCATCCGGCGCCAGCGCCGCCGGCAGGTATTCCCAGTGCAGCAGATCCTCGCTCACCGCATGGCCCCAGTGCATGGGGCCCCAGTAAGAGTTATAGGGGTTGTACTGATAGAACAGATGGTATTTTCCCTGATACCAGGAGAAGCCGTTGGGATCGTTCATCCATCCGGTGCGGGGGGACAGGTGGAACGCAGGCCTTTCCTCTTCTGCTATCATCTTTTCAAAAGTCTCTTCATATTTGCGCGCTTCTCTCAATGTCTGACTTGTCATAATACTTTCCATGCTCCTGATTCATTATTTTGTCAAAAACGGCCATCCAGCCACTCTCGCAGAGGACTGGACGGCCGCCTCGCCTTACTTGAACTTATACTGCTTCACGATTTCACTTGCCGTGAAACCAGACTGCATAACGCTGACCGGTTCAATCGCATGATTGCATTAGGCAGTATTCAGCGTTATGCAGTATAATTCCTGCTTTCCTTCCCAAAATCCGCTCTGCTTCTACAGCATACCCTATTTATAGTACTCATCGAGATACTGCTGGAAGATTTCCAGATACCTGTCAAGCTTGTAGCCCTGAAGCATTTCTTTATAAGCATCCCAGTCCGCATCGGTGAAGCCGTCGCGGATCCACTCGGCCTTCTTGGCATTTACGTTCTTACCGATATCAGCCATGATATTGGACAGCTCCTCGATATCTTCCTTATTCATGAAGATGGGAGGATATACATATTCCGCCTCGATGTAAGGAGTATAGTATTCCTTGATCCAGTCCAGACGGTACTGGGCATCGTCCGGGCAGGTCACATATTCGCCGTAGTACTCGTCCAGAATCGCAAGAGGTCCGCCTACAGCTTCTGCTTCTCTTACTTCTACAGGGGAGGCGTCTCCCAGAGGGGCATGCTGCAGCATTTCTCCGCCGTTGGCATTGGTGCCCATGACGAAAATATCGAAATCATCCTCCTCGCCGTAGGTGCCCCAGTTGTTCTGCGGGGACTGGATGGGAGCGTACATCTGGTCGAGCCATGCGCATACCAGCGCGGGCTTCTGTGCGGTGGCCGTCACCACTGCACGTCCGCGGTCATAGCCGCTGGTGTAGGAACCGTTGCAGGGAGTGAGCACCCTCTTGCCGTCCTTCTCCAGAGGAGGCAGGGGGACATAGTCTTCCAGATTGTCAATGTTCGCCGGATCCCAGCTGAAGAACACGCCGTAGCGATGGGATTTGCCCTTTGCCACATAGGTAGACCAGTCATGGGTGAAGGATTCGGGATCGATCAGTTCCTGCTCATACAGGGAATGCAGCCATGCGATACCTTCCTTCCAGCCTTCTGAGGTGGCGCTGCAGACGACCTTCTTATCATCGGTGACAGCGATATGTCTCCACTTGTCAGCATCGCCATAGCCCTCGCCGAAGGAGTTGAACAGGACACCGGGATCCTGTCCGCCGTCATTTACGATACAGGACATAGGGATGATGCTTCCTTCAATCCCGAACTCCGCCTGCAGCTCGGACGCGTGGTCACGGAATGCGATCAACACCGCCTCGAACTCCTCAACGGTCTGAGGAACCTCCAGTTTCAGAAAATCAAGCCACTTCTTGTTGATGAAGGGCATATTGTCGATGACCTGGATGGCAGTCTTGTCAGCGCCCAGCTGCTCGATCCAGGGAAGGGAATAGATATGCCCGTCGGAAGCGGTGGTCATCTTCCTGTACTCAGGATATTTGTCGAACACGCTCTTCAGGTTCGGCATATAGTTGTCAATGTACTCCTCCAGGGCGATGATGGTGCCGCCCTGGCCGAACCGGAGCAGGTCAGCCTCGCCGAATCCCGCTGTGAAGATAAAGTCAGGCAGGGAGTTCACGTCCGTCATAAGGGTCTGAATCTTATCTCCCCACTCACTGTTGGTGATGGCATTCCATTCGATATGTACGTTGGTCTGCTCTTCCAGGCGCTTGAAGATGGTACGGTCCTTGGGCTCCGTGGTGTTGGCCGGATAGTTGATCAGACCGGTCAGGGTCACCTTCTCTGCCTGAGGGAAAGCAAGCTCGCCTGCGTCCATTGGCTTAAAGGTACCGTCGTTCAGCTCCACCTTATCCCCCCCACATGCCGTCAGGGAAAATACCATGGTCGCCGCAAGCCCTGCGGTGACGATTCGTTTCCATACTTTGTTCTTCATACTTTCCTCCTATTTTTATGTATACTTTCCTGTATACTTATTCACTTTGCAGCTTGCTGCATTGCTTTATTGTTTTCACGGCAGAATCCCGCAGGGCATCCTGCCGCAGCAACCTCTCTTAACCCTTTACGGATCCTACCATGATCCCGGCATCGAAATACTTCTGGAAGAAAGGATACATCACCAGAAGGGGCAGGCTGGAGACGATGATCGTGGCATATTTCAGCAGCTCTGCCAGCTGGGCCCTGGCGGCAGTGCTCTGCATATCCGATATCATGCCGGACTCCGGCTTGTTCTGAATCAGGATGGAGCGCAGCACCACCTGCAGGGGCTTCTTTGACGCGCTGTCCAGATAGATCAAGGCATCGAAGTAGCTGTTCCACATGCCCACGAAGGACCACAGGCACAGCACGGCGATGATGGGCATACATACCGGGAGCAGGATCGTGAAGAAGAATGTCATCTCATTGGCTCCGTCCACGTCCGCCGCCTCCCGCAGCTCCGTGGGGATGCCCTGGTAGTAAGTCCTGGCGATGATCATGTTCCACACGCTGAAGGCGCCGGGGATGATGATGGCCCAGATGGTGTCTATCATGCCCAGGCTCTTGATCAGCAGGTAGGTGGGAATCAGGCCGCCGCCGAAGAACATGGTGATGACGAAGATTACATTAAAGAATCCTTTGCCCTTGAAATCCGGCCTGGACATGGGATACGCTGCCAGCAGGGTGATGAACACCGACACCGCCGTGAATGTCACGGAATAGATCACTGCGTTCCGGAAGCCAATCCAGATCTGCGCGTTGCTGAACACCCGCTCATAAGCCGTCAGCGTCCACTTGCTGAAATCGAAGGTGATGCCCTTGTTCTGCAGGGTGATGGGATCCATGAAGGATGCCACCACGATGTAAATCATGGGGATGATGATCGCTACCACGAACAGCCCCAGCAGGATGTAGCCTGTCATCAGCAATGTCTTATCCTGTAAGGAATATCTGCTAAATTTTTTCTTCATAAAATGTTTCGCACCTCCTCTACAGTCCTTTGCCTTCGTTCATCCTTGCCACGATCTTGTTCACCGTGATCAGCAAGATGAGATTGATGACCGTATTGAACAGCCCCACCGCCGTTGAAAAGCCATAGTCGCCGTCCAGAAGACCTTTTTTGTACACATATGTGGAAATGATTTCCGATGTCTTCATGTTCAGGTCCGTCTGCAGCGCGTAGGCCTTCTCAAAGCCGATGCTCATGATATTGCCTGCCGACATGATGAACTGGATGATGACCACGTCCTTGATGGCAGGCCACTCTACCGCTTTGATCTGCTGGAAGATGTTGGCCCCGTCAATGACGGCCGCCTCCTTCAGTTCCTGGCTGGCGTTGGAAAGAGCTGCCGTATACATGATGGAGCCCCAGCCCGCGCCCTGCCAGATGCCGCTGGCGATGTAGATGGTGCGGAACGCCTCGGGCATGGTCATGAAGTCCGTGGAGGTGCCCAGCAGCAGGTTCACAGGGCCGGTAACCGATAACAGAATCCTCACGATACCGCAGAGCACGATGACAGAGATGAAGTTCGGCATGTAGAGCACCAGCTGAATCTTCTGCTTGATTTTGGAGCTTTCCACCCGGTTCAGCAGGAAGGCCAGCAGGATGGGAATGGGGAAGCCCCACAGCAGGCCGTAGATGCTCAGCTTCAGGGTGTTCACCAGATAGGCCAGGAAGTCCGGCGAGGACAGGAACCTCTGGAAGTGCTTGAAGCCTACGAACGGGCTGCCAAGGAATCCTTTGATTGCGTTGTAGTCCTCAAAGGCAATCAGGATGCCGCCCATGGGTATGTAACGGAAGATGATCGTCAGGGCGAATGCCGGAAGCAGGAAGATCACATACAGCTGCCAGTGCTGGCGCAGGTAGACAAGCGTGCCGTGCAGCCCCTTTCCTTCTTTTTCCTTCCAGGGAGCGCGGTCCTTGGAAGAAGCCGTTTTTGTACTTGTTTTCATGAAAGATTTCTCCTTTCCGCTTTCTCTTAAAAACCACAATCTGCACTCCGCTGTCCCCTCTTCCCTCCTTGTTGCGCTTTATTGTGCATTTGTAAAATTTTCGTTTACATTTTATGTAACTATACACTATCATATATTTTACAATTGGTCAATACCTTTTTTACATTTTACACAAATTTTTTTATTCAATTTTTACATTTGACTATTTTTCTTTTATAACTTTGACCATTTTGCCCATTCCCGCCTCTAAATCATGCTGTTAGCCCTGTGGATTGACAGAAGCGACATAGTAAATGCTGTTAATTTTACATTTTTACATTTGACACATCCTGATTTATACATTATAATAAAGGAAATCAAATACCCCCTGCAAGCAACGGGGCATCAAGCCTGCAACGCTGCAGAGCAGAAAGTGTCCTTCAGGCACTTTGGTATTTGACCCTCGCGGCATTCGCCAACTGGCCGTGCAAGCACGGCCG
>NZ_CAPDXS010000070.1:0-7447 GCF_948601915.1 uncultured Acetatifactor sp.
AGCTGTTCTTTCTTTCTGCCCTGAATATGATACTTCACTTAGGTATTATACCACATTCTCTGCTAAAAGTCACCAGACCCAGTTAAAGACTTCGATAAAGCCTGGGGTTTTTGACAAATGGGTCTTCCCAAAATCGGTCAACGGGTTTATCCTGTAATTGACCGGAGGGTCAACGGAGGTGACAGGATGAACGAGAGGTTCTTTTCCCTGCCGGAGGAAAGGCAGCAGGCCATCATCAATGCCGGATACAGGGTATTTTCCCGCAATACCTATAAGAACAGCCCCATGAGCGAGATTGCTCAGGCGGCTGGTATCAGCAAGTCGCTGCTGTTCCATTATTTCCATAATAAGAAGGAGCTGTACCTGTTCCTCTGGGACAAATGCGCCCAGATTACCATCGAGCTTATGACCAAATATGGATGCTACAGCCAGTCGGGCCTGTTCGAGAGCATGGAGCGGGGGATGCGGGCCAAGATGGAGATCGTCCGCCGCTACCCGGACATGGCCAGCTTCACCATCAAGGCTTTCTATGAAAAGGATCCGGAGGTCAACGTCGCCGTCCAGGAGAGCTACCATCGGTATTTCAACCTGAAGGCCGATAAGGCCAGGATGAACTTTGACCCGGAGCAGTTCATCCCGGGGCTGGACATCCCAATGATGTACCGGGAGATGTACTGGGCCTCGGAGGGGTATCTCTGGGAGATGGTGCAGCGGGGGGACATGGACATGGAGCAGATGGAGCGGGACTTTGGGCGGCTCATCGCTTTCTGGAAGAGTGTGTATATGCGCAAATCATAATGCGGGAGGGGCGGCTCCGCGAAAGACAGGAGTTGCCCCACTGGTAATATGCCGCGGATTACTGACAGACACAGAATATCGGGGTTCTGTGATGAAGAACGTGCCAGGGCTATGGCAGGCGGCACGCAGGGATGGCTGCAATGGGGCACGAGGCAGCATATGGCATGATGCGATAAATAAGAAGGTTTTTATAGCAAAGAAAGGCATGGAGAACATGGACGCGATCAAAATCGAGAATCTGACGAAATATTACGGGAAAGCCCGGGGAATCCGGGAGATAGACCTGACCGTGGCGGAGGGGGAGTTCTTCGGCTTCATCGGGCCAAACGGCGCGGGGAAGTCCACCACCATACGTACCTTGCTGGGGCTGATTAGTCCTACATCTGGCAGGGCGTATATTTATGGGCTGGATATCGTAAAACAGAATAAGGAGATCCTGGCCCGGGTGGGCTATCTGCCCTCCGAGGCGGTGTTCTACTCCGGCATGCGGGTGCGGGAGGTGCTGAAGCTCTCCGCGAATCTGCGGGGGAAGGACTGCGGAGAGGAGGCGGCCAGGCTCTGCGAACGGCTGCAGCTGGACACCGCCAGAAAGGTGGAGGAGCTTTCCTTTGGCAACCGGAAAAAGGTGGGGATCGTCTGCGCCCTGCAGCATGAGTCTGCGCTGCTGATCCTGGACGAGCCCACCAGCGGCCTGGATCCGCTGATGCAGAGGGAATTCTTCGACATCCTCAGGGAGAGGAACCGGGCGGGGGCCACGGTATTCCTGTCCAGCCATATCCTGTCGGAGATTCAGCACAACTGCACTCGGGCGGCCATCATCAGGGAGGGCCAGGTCATCGCCTGCGACAGCGTGGAGGCCCTTTCCCGCACCACGGCCAGGCGGGTCAGCGTCCGGGGAGAAGTGTCGCTGGAGGGGCTTGGGGGCATCCGGGACAGGGAGGATGCCCCGGGGGCGGTGAGCTTCCTCTACAGCGGGGACATGAACCTGCTGCTGCAGAGGCTGGCGGCGGGCAGGGTATCGGACCTGTCCGTGTCGGAGCCGGACCTGGAGGAGATGTTCCTGCATTATTATGAAAGCTGAGCATCCGGTGCCCGGGGGAGCGGGCAGATGGTGTGGACATGGCATCGGAAGGGGAACACCAATGGACGAACGGATATGAACGGATAGCTGTATTGCATGACAAAGTGGCAACAGACCGATTTTATACTGCATAACGCTGAATACTGCCTAATGTAATCATGCGATTGAACCAGTCAGCGTTATGCAGTCTGATTTCACGGCAAGTGAAATCGTTAAGCAGTATATAATATGGAAAGAAAGGCGGCAGCATATGACACTGATAAAGCATGAATTAAGACAGGGAAGGATCTCTTTCCTCATCTGGACGGCATCCGTCGGGTTCCTCCTGGCGGTGTGCGTGTTCCTGTTCCCGGAGATGGAGGGGCAGATGGAGGATGTGGGCGATGTGTTCTCCTCCATGGGGGCGTTCAGCGGCGCTTTCGGCATGGACAGGCTGAACTTCGGGACGCTCCTGGGCTTCTATGCCATTGAGTGCGGAAACGT
Organism: uncultured Acetatifactor sp.; assembly: GCF_948601915.1. Taxonomy (NCBI): domain Bacteria; kingdom Bacillati; phylum Bacillota; class Clostridia; order Lachnospirales; family Lachnospiraceae; genus Acetatifactor; species uncultured Acetatifactor sp. Next base: position 2,363 of record NZ_CAPDXS010000070.1, read on the forward strand.
GCTGGGGCTGGGAGGGGCTTTCTTCGCGGCCCTGTGCGGGGCCGGCATCCTCAGCAAGGAGGAGAAGGACCGGACGGCGGAATTCCTGTTGACCCATCCGGTCAGCAGGGCGCGGATCGTCACCGAGAAGCTTGTCTCGGTGTATGCCCAAATCATCGCCATGAACCTGGTCATCTACGGGATATCCCTGGGCTCCATCGCGGCCATCGGGGAGTCCGTTCCCTGGAAGGAGCTGAGCCTCCTGCACCTGGCCTATTTCCTCCTACAGGCGGAGCTGGCGGGCATCTGCTTCGGGATATCCGCCTTTGTGAGGCGGGGCAGCGCGGGGATAGGACTGGGCATAGCCGCAGGGATGTACTTCCTGAACCTGGTGGCCAATATCGCACAGGCGGCGGAGTTTTTGAAATACATCACGCCCTTCGGGTATGCGGAGGGCGCAGACATCATCGAGAAGGGCCGCCTGGACGGGGGGCTGGTGGCGATAGGGCTGGCAATGGGGGCGGCCGGCATTGGGGCGGCTTATGGGAAGTATTGCGGGAAGGATGTCCGGTGAATTTCCGATTTTTATACTGCATAACGCTGAATACTGCCTAATGCAATCATGCGATTGAACCGGTCAGCGTTATGCAGTCTGATTTCACGGCAAGTGAAATCGTTAAGCAGTATATATTGAGGTCCGGCCTGTTTTTCGATATACTGGAAGCATAAAGATGCCGAACGGCAGCGGTCCTGGGCTGCCTTGCGGAAAGCGGGCGGACAGTTCTGCAGAAAGGGGAGACTATGCCGAAAGAGTTTCATGTGACAGGAACCTGTATTCCCGAAAAGCATTATATGGTGGATGTCAGCGGCCGTGTGAAGCGGATTGTGGCAGACTATATAGAAAAAGGAAAATATTTTACCATCAACCGCGCCAGGCAGTATGGGAAGACTACCATCATGTATCTGCTGGAAAGGCAGTTGAAGGAAAGCTATGTGGTGCTTTCCCTCAGCTTTGAGTCCGCGGACGAGCTGTTCACATCGTTTTACACATTGGCGGCAGGCCTGATCCGCCGGATAGGGAGGGAGCTTTCCGCCCAGGGGGTAGAGAAGGCTGTTCTAGATAGATGGAGCCGCCCCGTCTCGGAGGGATTTCCCATGGAGGATTTGGGAGAGCGCATTTCAGAGCTGTGCAGGCAGTATGACGGTGGCGTCGTCCTGATGATAGACGAGGTGGACAAGAGCTCGGACAACCAGATTTTCCTGTCCTTTCTGGGTCTGCTGCGCGCCAAGTATCTGGCCAGGGAGAGCGGAAAGGATGACACGTTCCAATCCGTTATCCTGGCGGGCGTGTATGATATTAAGAATCTGAAGCTGCATGAGGGGACAGAACCAAAGTACAACAGCCCCTGGAACATCGCGGCTGATTTCAGGATCGATTTGGGCTTTCAGGCAGATGATATAGAGAGAATGCTTTCTGAGTATGAGGCGGATTACCATACCGGAATGGATATCCGTCAGATCGGCAGATGGATTTTCGAATATACGGAGGGATATCCCTACATGGTATCCCGTATGTGCAAGCTGCTGGACGAGAGGGTAGCAGGGGCGGAGGCCTTTCCGGATAAGAAGGACGCATGGACAGGAGAGGGGTTCCAGGAGGCGATTCGCCTGTTCTTAAAGGAACCGAACATGCTTTTTGACGATATGGTAAAAAAGCTGCAGGACAACCCGGATTTAAAGACAATGCTGAGCGATATCCTGTTCCGGGGGACGAGATATACCTTTGAGGTAAATAACCGTCTGATTGACATTGGTGTCATGTTCGGTTTTGTGGCGGAGCGGGACAATGCGGTAGTCGTGGCGAACCGGATATTTGAGATGAAGCTGTACAATCTGTTTCTGTCGGAGGAGGAGATGGGAAGCCGGTCATTCTGCGATGCCACGGAAATGAGAAGCCAGTTCGTGGTGCGCGGGATGCTACAGATGAAGCTGGTGCTGGAGAAGTTCTGCCAGTATTATGGGGAAATATACGGGGAAAGGGAAGAACGTTTCCTGGAGGAGGACGGCCGTCGGCTATTCCTTTTGTATTTAAGGCCGATTATCAACGGTTCTGGAAATTATTATGTGGAGGCCCAGACCCGCGACCGTACCAGGACAGATGTGATCGTGGATTACAGGGGACAGCGTTTCATTATCGAATTAAAGCTTTGGCGGGGCGATGCGTATCATGAGCGGGGGGAGAGACAACTCTTTGGCTATCTTGAACACTATCAGGAAGATACGGGATATCTGCTCAGCTTTGATTTCAGCAAAAGGAAGCGGCGCGGGATGAAGGAAATCGTGCTGGAGGGGAAGAGAATCGTCGAGGCGGTGGTATGAGCCCTGGCAGCGCCGGAGAGGCCGATATCGGTTCCCTTCAACAGAGACGCCTCCAGTACTAGCCGGGTCATCCTCTTTGGCTTCCTCATATCAGGGAGCGGCAGATGTCTATGACAAGAGAAACCTCATGAATGTCTCGCACAGGAACACCACCCCGCAGCACAGCACAGCGATTCCAATCATGTTCATGCCCCTCCAGGCGGCGATGACGCCGATGATGAGCGCCAGGACTCCGGCCAGGGGCACCTGGGGCGCGGCGAGGATGGCAGGAAAGGTCATCACCGCCAGCGTTACATACGGCACATAGTATAAAAAGGAACGGATGAACGGATTCCTGATTTTCCTGCGGATTAAGGTCAGGGGCAGGATGCGGATCAGGCTGGACACCGCCGCGGCCACCAGTATGTACAGATAAATGTTATGCGTCATGTCCCGTCACCTCCGTCTTTTGATTTGTGTCCGGCGCGCTGCCTGCCCCGTCCTTTTCCTTTATGGGGAAGAGTATGGCCGCCGCTCCGGCAATCAGCACCGTGAGCAGGCTGATCTCCATGCTGTCGGAGAGCCTGTCGAATAAGGGAATCCTGGACACGATGAAGCTGGCCAGGAAGCTCACGAGGACCACGCCCCCCACGATCCGGCTGGCCTTTGCGGCAGGGATGATGATGGCGATGAACATGCCGTACAGGGCCACGCTCAGTGCGCTGACCAGAGACATCGGCAGGACATTGCCCGCCACCACGCCCATGGCCGTGCCAAAAGCCCAGCTTGGCAGGGCGATCGTCATGGCCCCGTAGGTGTAGAAGGGGTTCAGCGGGCCCGGCTTGCCGATGCTGATGCCGAAGATCTCGTCCGTGATGCCGAAGCCCACCAGCAGGCGGTGGCCATAGCGGGTGGCGGAGTCGAATTTCTGGCTCAGGGCGCAGCTCATGAGGAGATAGCGCATGTTGGTTATCAGGATGACGAAAGCCATCTCCAGATAGGGCGCGCCAGTCGAGATGACCGTGAATTCCGCGTATTCCCCGGCGGAGGCGTGGTTCAATATGCTGGAGAGGAACCCCTGGAAAGGGGTGAGCCCGGCTTTTTTGGCCACTATCCCCAGGGAAAAGGCCACGGCGAAGTATCCGGCGGCGATGGGGATGCCGTCCCGTAGGCCGTCAGCGAAAGCGGTTTTGTTGTTGGACATATCTGCAGTCCTTTCTGTTGCGTTCTTATGTGGGCATTGCCTGGATGCAATCAATGATATCTTATACGACTTCATAAATTTTTTCAAGGCAAATTATTGCCGGATAAAACCGTGGCAGAGGGACGAACCGCATAAAGTCCTTTGGGCGGCTGATTTTTGGTTCCTGTGTGGATTTCATGGGAATGCGGTTATAAATCCTCTTCCCTGCATTTTTCTGTTTGAATGGCGGCAATGTCTTTGGCCAGCTCTTTCTTTCGCTCCAGACCGCTCTGCTTTTCAATCACGATTCGCTGTGCCTGAGGACTTCCAGCGCCGTGCAGAGATTCCGTCAGATAGCCGACGGCGGCGGTTCCTAGGGTAAGATTTTCAATGAGACGCAGTAACTGTAGACGTTTCTGTGCGGAAACACAGTCCGTTCCCGCAAGATATTTTTGGATATAGGCTGATGTCTCAGGGTTCGCCATGTCCTTTTGAGAAGGCGCGGTTACCATGAGTCCGCCGGCAATGTCCTGGGCGAGGCGGGCGATTTCAAAGGGAAAACGAGTCACGTTTTGTTTACAGACATTGGCCAGCAGCAAATCGGGAAAATAATTCCCGGCCACCGTCCGGCATCCTTCACAGGAACAGGCAATGCCGCAGGAATACATGGTCTCATTCAGGTGGGTCATTTCCACCAGCTTGTCTCTGATATGAGAGGAGGCTGAAATGCCATTTTGCTCTGCTGCCAGGGCAGCAGCCCCGATGAGGACATCCCCCACTCCGGTTTTGCAACCGCCGTAGCTCTGGCGGTGGTAACCGGCGAAATGTTCTACGAGAGGGGCGGCGAATTCAGTTTCTCCGTTCATGAAAATACGGTCATTGGGGACAAATACATGATCAAAAATGACCAATGCCTCTACTCCGCCGAAAGCGGGGGTTCCGGTGTCCATGGGAGCGGCTTCCTGCTTCCTGGTATCACAGCTTTGTCTACCGATAATCATAACGATTCCCGGAGTATTGACAGGAACAGAAAAGGAAACCGCATAATCCCTGCAGTTCATGTTGAGGGAAATAGTGGGCATGACAAGAAGTTCATGGGAATTGCAGGCCCCTGTCTGATGGCATTTTGCTCCACAGACTACAATGCCGTCCGGACGGCGTTCGGTCACGCGCAGGTAGGCATCCGGATTGCTCTGTCTGTCCGGCGGCAGATGTCGGCTGCCTTTCGGATCCGTCATGGCCCCATCGACCACCAGATCCTGTTCCTGGCAGTTTTGCAGGTACCGAAGAAAGCGTGTGTGATAATCCGTTCCGTATTTCTGGTCGATTTGGAAGGTGATGGTAAAAACGGCATTCAAGGCATCCATGCCCACACAGCGCTGGAAGCAGGAGGCGGTTTTCTGCCCTAAAAGCCTCTGCATTTTCACTTTGCGGATAAGATCCTCCCTGCTCTGATGGATATGGGTAAAACGATTGATTACATGGCCCGTAAGGTGGGAGACGGCCGTTAAAAGAGAGCGGTATTCGACATCCTGCGCCAGGTCATAGGTCATTTTAACGGCATA
>NZ_CAPDXS010000070.1:7457-26465 GCF_948601915.1 uncultured Acetatifactor sp.
TAACGGCATTGAGAGAAGGCGCAAGGATAGGGTTTCCTACAGGATTGTTTATTTTTTTGCCGAGCAGATAGATTTGCATATTTAATTTTTTTATACTGTCTATATATTCTTCTCCGGTCATCAAAGCCATGATGTGTTCTCCTTTCCCTAGACAGTGTCGATGTAAGAAATCCCATATTCATCCTGCCTTCTGGTCAATGAAATTCCCTTCAGCTCCAAAATCGCAAGCTCCGCAAGATACTGCACTTCGCAACAGGGTTCCATATGGCCTGCATACATGCCATCCGGTTCTGAAATGGTGAGATGGAAATGCGGTACGCCGTCTACTATCAGTCCCTGTGCGGAAGAAAGCTCGATAGGGCGCTCAATAGTAATAAACCGATTCACCGCAGTGTCATCGGTATTTGTTATGAAATGCAGACAGGCTTTTCTGAGGGAACCGATTGCGGATAGAAGAATGCCGTTTTTAATGCCGAGGCGGGATACCTCCGCTTCTACGCTCTCTAAAACCCTCTCTCCTTTTCCAAGATGGATGAGGACTATGCGTCCAAGTTGACTGGTTGTATAGGTTCTCATATGCAATTTCTCCCTTCTCTTTGCGCCTTCATGTGTGAAAACGTTTACACATACAATAACAGAAAAAGGAGTACTTTGCAAGAGAAAATAAAAATTTTCGGAATCCTGCCCATCGGATCTATATGATCCTGGGAGTGGATGTGGCATTTCCGGGAATTATTACCGGGTCAAAGATTGCTTCCCGATTTTCCAGAGACAGATCATCGATTCTGTCCAGGACAAACTGACCGGCGGCGGTTCCAATCTCATAGGGATTATAGTTGGCTATGGTGGGGCGGGTAGTCATGAGCTCCAGATTGTCGATTCCGTTAAAGCCAACGACAGACATCTGTTCCGGAACCGAGATATGATAGGTATGAAGCGCTTTGAGAGTGCCGATGGTCATTGCGTTATTGGTGCCCAATATGGCGGTGGGGGCATGGTCAAAATGATGAAGCATGTGTACAACGCCGTCAAAACCGGATTTTTCCGTGAAATCCCCTTCATAGCGGTAAGGGTAATCCGTCTCTGTGTCGATTCCCGCTTCGGCCATTGCCTTGCGAAAGCCCTCATAGCGCTCTCTCGCGTTACTGAACTTATAAGAACCTTCCAGAACATAGATATTCCTGTGGCCATGCTCCAGCAGGCTTTTTGTGAGCAGATAAGTACCCAGAACATTATTTCCGTCGGCAAAATCACCGTGGAATCCGGAAACGCTTAGCCGCCGGTTTACCAGAACGGTGGGGAGCTTCTGACTGATGGAGACAATGAAGTCGTCATTTTCGCAAGTGGTATTGATGACAAGGGCATCAATATTGCGCCCCAGGAGCAGCTTTAAATACTGCTCTTCAGAAATCCGGCTGTTGCGGGTACTGCAGACAATCAGATTATAATTGCTGGGGCGGATGATGTCCTCAATGGCTTTGGCCACGGTGATATGATATTGGTTGGATATATCCGAGGTAATATAGCCGATAATGCCGGTTGAGTTGATTTTCAGGCTTCTCGCAGTAGAGTTGGGAATATATCCCAGTTCGCTGCAGGCACTTAAAATCATATCCTTCAATTCCTTTGACACATACCCGTTGTTGTTTATAGCCCTTGAAACTGTGGCGGTAGAAACCCCGCATTTACTGGCCACATCCTTAATTGTCGTTTTTCCCCACATTTTCGGCAACCTTTCCTTTCGCACGGATATGAAAATACTCATTTCCATGGGATATATTCTAATCTGATAATAAATGATTATCAGGGAATTTGTCAATCCCGCAAGAAGCGTGTTCGGCATCTGGCCGATATATCGCCTGAAGGAATGGGGATTATGCCGGAAAAATGTGGGAATAGTAAAATGTAATTATGCCTATTGACAAATGCGGAATGTGAGTATAAAATAGACATCACAATGTGTAAACGATTACACAACAGATTCAGATTGGAGAAAAGGAGGATGTACAGTGAAGAAAGGTAAAGAACTAAAAACACGGCGTGGCATAGGATATGTGCTTAGAAAATACCACAATTATTATTTAATGCTCTTGCCAGGACTGATATTTGTTATACTGTTCCTCTATTTGCCGATACTATATAATTTTATTGCCTTCAAGGACTACAAGATTTTTATGGGGCCCTTCGGAAGTCCGTGGTGCGGCCTGGACAATTTTGAAAAGCTTTTCAGGACACCAGATTTTATCCGGATTATGAGAAACACGTTTGCGTTGTGTTTCTGGAAAATATTGATTGGCTTTCCCGTTCCGATTCTGCTGGCGCTGCTGATCAACGAAGTGGGGAATCGGATATTCCAAAGAACCGTGCAGACGGTGGTATATCTGCCTCATTTTATTTCTTGGGTGATTATTTCCACGCTGGCATCGAACCTCCTGTCGCCGGCGGACGGGGCTGTTAATCTGTTTTTGAACAAGCTTGGAGTGGAATCCATTTTCTTTATGGGCGATTCCGAATACTTCAGAGGAGTCCTGGTAGCGACGGATATCTGGAAGGAGATGGGCTGGTCGGCAATTATATATCTGGCCGCTCTGGCAGGCGTCCCAACGGATTTGTATGAAGCGGCCACAATGGATGGGGCGAGCAAGCTGCAGAAAATGCGGTATGTTACATTTCCATGTATTCTGCCCACGGTTATTATCATGCTGCTGCTGAGAATAGGAGGGATACTCAACAGCAATTTTGAACAGGTATTTACCATGTATAATTCTTCTGTATATGACGTAGCGGATATTATTGACACCTATGTATACCGAGTGGGTATCATTCAGACGCAGTATGGGTTTTCGGCGGCAGCAGGACTGTTTAAATCGATTATTTCATTCATCATGGTCGTAACATGTAACTGGCTGTCGTCTAAGGCAGGACAGGAAAGCCTGTTCTGAGAACGTGGAGGTGAAAATGGGCAGATCTAGACAAAAGGTAAGGCAGTCAAAGGTAGATTGTATAGTTACGATATTAATCTATATCATTTTGGTAATCATAGGGCTGATGACGCTTTTTCCTTTCATGGATGTGGTTTTCAACTCTCTGACATCCTCAAAGGAGCTGGTGGAAAATGCGAAGGCGGTAATCGCCATTCCCAAACACCCCACATTGGAGAATTATAAGTACGTATTGAGCGGAAACAGTATTTTCAGGGCTTACGGGGTAACGGTATTCAGAACGGTTGTGGGAACATTGCTGAATTTGGTGATAACCGTGATGACGGCGTATCCGTTGTCGAAAAAGTTTTTGCCGGGAAGGAATGTCCTGATGCAGATTTTCTTTTTTACCATGATCTTCAGCGGAGGAATGATTCCCACTTATCTGGTAGTCAAGACATTTAAGCTGAGTAATACTATATGGGCCTTGATCATACCTTCTCTTTTAAATGTGTATAACATGATTATCATGAGGACATTTTTTGAAGGAATATCGGAGGAACTGGAAGACGCGGCAAGGATTGACGGCTGTTCGGAGTGGAAAACGCTTCTGAAGATTGTCCTGCCCGTGTCGAAGCCTACATTGGCATCCATTGCCCTGTTTTATGCGGTATGGCACTGGAATTCATTCTTTGATGTGGTGCTCTATATCACGGACAGGAAGCTGTGGCCGCTGCAGACTTTGCTGAGGGAGGTCGTACTGACAATGAGCATGGCGGAGCTCAATGCACAGATGGCAGATGTGGCGGCGCCTCCTTCCTCATCGGTAATCGCTGCTACCGTTATGGTGTCCACGGTCCCGATTTTAGCGGTCTATCCATTCCTGCAGAAATATTTTGTTAAAGGCGTAATGGTAGGAGCGGTAAAGGGTTAAAAGAACGGTAATAAATCATGCAGCAAAGAGGAAAGGAGGGGAACGCTGCAAAACCGGGAAACGAAAATAGATTAGAACATATGGAATCTTAAGGAATGAGTTTCCGGACAGACAAAGGAAGCCGCCTGGGCGGCAGAAGGAGGAAGAATGAAGAAAAAAGTATTAGCGATGCTGTTGGGTTGGGGACTGGTCATGACCGGGCTGGCCGGATGCGGCGGAAGCGGAGAAGGAAGTTCTGAGAATTCCCGGCCGGAGAGTACAGATTCAGCGGAAAAGTCGGAAGAAAGCAGTCAGAGCAGCGAATCAGGTTCCGATAACGAACAGGCAGATTCGGAAAGGCCTACAGTCAGCTTTGTTTTTACAAAAGGCGGATTTGAGGGATGCCCCGACAATGACGTAATCCTTCAAAAACTGGAAGAAGCCAGCGATGTCGTCTTGCATCACATTGCGCCTCCTTCCGCAAACTATGCAGAACAGGTAAATATTATTCTGTCGGGAGATAAGTCCGAGCTGCCGGATTTGGTTAAGCTGAATTCGGCGATGTTCAACGATTTATACGATTATGTGGATCAAGGTGCGCTGATGGATATGTCCGAGCTGGTGAAGCAGTGCCCCAACATTTTGGAAAACGTGCCGCAGGAAGCGTTGGACAGATGCAGTGTGGACGGAAAGCTGTATGCGATTCCGGTCTTCTGCAGCCCTAACCGCTATAATGTAGTGATCAGGCAGGATTGGCTGGACAATCTGAATCTGGAGACTCCCGTGACGCTGGAGGATTATCATGAGGTGATGAGGGCTTTTACCTTTGAAGATCCCGATGGGAACGGCCAGGACGATACTTATGGAATGACCGGCCTGAGCATGGAGACTTTTGACTTTATTTACGGAGCTTTTGGCGCAATGGCCCCGATTCCTTCTTATAATGCGGCCAGCACCTACTGGTATCTGGATAACGGGGAATTAAAACCCCAGGTTACCAATCCGAAGGTAAAGGAAGCCCTGGAGACCATCAGAAGCTGGTACGAGGAAGGGCTGATCGATCCGGAATTTGTCACATGCACTACGGATGACGATTTGAACAATAAGGCGATGAAGAACCAGTTCGGCATAAGCTATCACTGGTGGACATGGGAACCTAAGATTGAAGCACAGCTTCAGGAAGTGGATCCCAATATCTCTTTCAGGAGAATCGCTCCTCCTGTGGGCCCGGACGGACAATCCGGTATCCGCGGTGTGGGTATGCTGAACGGCTGTGTAGTGATGCTTCAAGGCGCAAAGGATCCGGAAGCCTGCATGCGTCTTCTGGACTGGATGTATTCGGAAGAAGGTATGATGACCACCTATACCGGCGTGGAGGGGATTCACTGGCAGAAGAATGACGATGGTACCTATGTGACGCTTCCCCAGTATGAGGAGGACGCGGCTTGGATTCAATGGTATTCCGCGTTTGAAGCGGAGTGGCCGCTGCTGCAGGTGGAGACGCCGCTGGTGCAGTCCCGCAGGGACTCCTTTAACTGGCCCACCATTTCCAATGACGGAGACGGCCTGATTACAGAGGCGGAGGTAGAATACGGTGCGGATCTTCAGGCATTTGCCATGGAATACTATACAAACTTTATTACAGGAAAGACTTCGCTGGACGAATGGGATAAGTTTGTAGAAGAGTGGAACAGCCGTGGCGGCACTCGGTGGACAGAAGAGATCAATGCGGAATATAAGGATAAGAGAGGATGATATCAATGGATATTACATTAAGGGATAAATTTTTTGGCTGTATCTGTGGCTGTCATATTGGCTCTGCGATGGGAGCGGCCGTGGAGGGAATGACCTGGCCTGAAATTGATGAGAAATACGGTTTTGTGGAAGACTTTCTGCCCTATGAGCATTACGGAAACGGGTGGAAGAGGGAGCCGGGAACTACGGAGGACGGCGTTGAGAGGCAGAAGCTGATGATAACTGCCATTATGGAAAAAGGAGGGCGGGTCACGGCTGAGGATGTGCGTGCCGCATGGGTGAAATATGCCAATCCCAATGCGGGCGGCTGGGTATCCGAACCATTTGAGGGGACGCTCCTGAATATGGCGAAAACGGGTATTCCCGCAACCGATTTAGGCCGTTATTGCGATTATGCCGGTTTGAACAGCTTTTCCAGGGCGTGCCATGCTGTGGGCCTGATCAACGCGGGTAATATCGAGACTGCGAAGGAGGATGTTCTTCAGGTGGGACAGCTGTATCAGACCGCTGAGAGCAGAGGGCTGAAGTGGGCCTGTGTGACGGGCGTGGCAATTGCCGCAGGGACTATGCCCGGCGCCACCGTGGATTCCGTCATCGGTGCAATTTATGATAACTGCGACAAGGACATGGTAGTAAAAGAGATTGATGAGCAGTTAAAGAAAACGAGCGGATGTAAAGACATTATCGAAATGCGCAGTTACTTTGACGGTGTGTACAGCGGTTTTGGAATGCCGTATCCTTTCAGCTACGCGAATGAGGTTGTCACGAAGGGAGTGGCAATTTTCCGGATGGTGGGAGGAAATACCAAAGATGCGGTTCTTGCCGGTGTGAATATGGGACGCGATACGGACTGCGTAGCCGCTGTTGCGGGAGGGATTTCAGGCGCCCTTTGCGGCTCCGCCTCTCTGCCGGAGAAATGGATTACCCAGTTGGACTATGCGACAAGCATAAATCCGCATACCAATTCCAGACGTACGCTTCGGGAAAATGCGGACGGGCTTTATGACGCGTTTCAGAACCGTCTGAAAAAAGAGAAGGCCTATGTGGAGCAGATGAGTATGGAATAATGCAGTGGTTTTGGAATGTCTTTGGAGGAATGCCCTTTTTAGGGCATTTCTCATTGGAATCTGAAATGCCGCTCCGCGGTGTCAAGGAGGCAGAAATGGAAACAGGATGCAGCATTTTACATATATCCGAAGTAGAAACGGCAAAGGCCGCGGGATATGACTACATAGAAATGGCGGGGAAATCTCTTGTACAGATGGACGGCCGGGATTTTTGGCATGTAGAAAAGATATTGTATGAAAACAACTTTCTCTGTAAAGGAATCAATGCATACTGTCCAGAAAGCCTGATTGTGGCAGGGCCGGGTTTTGACCTGAAAAGGGCGGAGGAGTATGCGCGCCTGTGCGCCGGGAGAGCCGGAGCGGTTGGAGTTAAGCGTGTCGGCATTGGCTCTCCCCGTTCAAGGAGGCTGCCGGAGGGTTATGACAGGAAAAAGGCGGATCTGCAGTTGATTGATTTTTTAAAAAAGACAGCGGAGGTATTCGGAAAGCAGGGAATCCAGATATGCCTGGAGCCTTTAGCGCCATGCTACTGCAATTATATCAACAGTATGGAAGAGGGCATGGAAATCGTGGACAGGATAAACTGGAGCGATATCGGTCTGCTGGGCGACTTTTATAATCTGGAGAAGGCGGAAGAGGCCGATGAGGATATGGGGAGGTATATGCAGAGGCTTTTGCACGTACATATTTCGGATGACGAGGGAAGTCCCTGGCGGCGCAGTTACCTGAAAGAAGAAAAGGCGCAGATACATCAGAGAAGGCTGGGCAGATTGTACGAAAATGGATACGCGGGCGCAGTGAGTCTGGAAATTGATGTTCCGGCAAAATTGGGGGCTGCCGAAGAATCGCTGAGAATCATGAAAGGCAAAGGGGGCGTGTAAAATGCCAAGACAGAAAAAAATAATCATATCCGCGGCTGTTACGGGAGCGATTCATACTCCGGGAATGTCTCCCTATCTGCCGGTTACTCCGGATGAAATCATCCGGCAGGCACTGGATGCCCATCGGGCCGGCGCCGCAATCATCCACATTCACGCGAGGGATCAAAAAGGGCAGCCCACCTCCGATCACGGGATTTTTGAGTATATTTTATCAGGTATTAAGCAGGAGTGCGATGCGGTGATCGGAATTACCACCGGGGGAGCAGCGGGAATGTCTGTGGAAGAACGTTTTTCCGTCATTGAGAGGTTTCGGCCGGAAATGGCATCGGCGAACGCCGGTTCCATGAATTTTTGCTTCAGCCGATTGACAGATTTTCTGGAAAATCCCGTTTATGGCTGGGAATATCCTTTCGTCGAAAAAACATATGACAATGTATTTAAAAATACATTTAAAGATATTCAATATTGCATAGAAACCATGAACCGGTGCGGTACCCTTCCGGAATATGAGGTGTTTGATTACGGACAGCTGGCAAATCTGGCTTTTTTCAAAAAAAGGGGTACGATAACGCAACCGATCTATATTCAGTTTGTGCCAGGAGTAATGGGAGCCATGCCGATGACCCCCGAGTCCATGCTGTTCATGATTGATCAGGCCAAAAAACTGCTGGGAACTGATATTCGATACAGCACTGTAGGCGGCGGAAGAAGAATGTTCCGCTATGAGACAATGATGGCGGTCTGCGGAGGAAATGTACGGGTGGGGATGGAAGACGGTCTGTACATAAAGCCCAATGGGGAGCTCGCCCTGGATAATGCGCAGCAGGTTGCCAAACTGAAGGAGATTTTGGAACTCCTGGATTATGAGATTGCTGATTCTGAAGAAGCCAGAGCGATGCTTTGTCTGAAAGGAAAAGAAGAGGTTGCTTTCTGAGCGAGGCAGAAAGTGGCCACAGGTTTGAAGGACGATATTGAGAAGGGGCAGATATGGGATGTGCGGTAGGCCAGATGGCAAGCTTTTCAAAAACGATAACAGAAACGGATGTATATGGATTTGCGGGAATTACGGGAGATTTTAATCCACTGCATGTTGACGCAGTGAAAGCGGAGGCAGGCCGGTTCGGTGAGCGAATCGCCCACGGTATGCTGAGCGCTTCCTTTATTTCCACGGTGATCGCTACCAGGCTTCCCGGTCCGGGGACAATCTATATGGGACAGGAAGTGCGTTTTTTAAATCCTGTGCGGTTTGGAGATACCATAACGGCGACAGTGGTGATAGAGGAATTGCTGGATCGGGGGAGGGTTCGACTGCATACATTTGTGGAGAATCAGAAGGGGGAAACCGTGGTGGATGGTTATGCGCTGGTCAAACTGCCCAGAAAGGAAGGAGAAGGGGAAAATGGATGAAAAAAGACGGATTGTAATCGCGGGGGCCGGGGTGATGGGAGGCTCTATCGCCCTGCTTTTTGCCAGGCACGGATATGAAGTGGCTGTATATGACATTGAGCAAAAGGGGTTGGATCGATGCCGGAAGAGAATACAGAAGGAAATTGCTGGAGCAGAGATTATTTTTACCAGAGAGAAAGAGTGTTTTGCAAGGGCGGGATTTGTGGTTGAGGCCATTGTGGAAAACATAGAAGCAAAACATTTATTCTGGCGGGAGATTTCTTCTATTGTATCTGAGAGGGCGATTCTGACCACTAATACATCGGGATTATCCGTCACGCAGATAGCGGAGGCTGTAAAGTGCCCGCGGCGCTTTTGCGGCATGCACTGGTTAAATCCACCCCACATCTGTCCCTTGATCGAGGTGATCAAAGGGGAAAAAACGGACGCGGAAACGGCCGAAGCAGTCAGGCAGACGGGACTTGATGTAGGAAGAGTTCCTGTAATGCTGGAAAAAGAGGTGCCGGGATTTTTGATCAACAGGTTCCAGTTTGCTATCCTGCGGGAGGCGATGAGCCTGGTGGAAGCCGGAGCGGCAAAAAAGGAGGATATTGATAAGGTCTTCAAGTATGGGCTGGGGCTTCGGTATGCGTGCCTGGGTCCGTTTGAGATAGCCGATTTAGGCGGTTTAGATACTTTTTACAGGATTGCGTCTTATTTATTTGCGGATCTCTGTGATGAGAAAACCGTTATGCCCATGCTGGCAGAGCTGGTGGAAAAGGGAGATTATGGCGTAAAGACCGGAAAAGGATTTTATGAATATCTCGGCAGCCGGGCAGCTCAGGTAATTACAAAGAGAGACGAAGACTTCGAAAAACTGGCGGAATGTCTGTATAGAGCCGAGACAAGAATTCATCAATAAAGAAGCGCGGTTTTGGAGGAGCTGTATGCAGAAAGAGAGGGGCAAGAAATGATTATAGCGATGGGATGCGACCACGCGGGTTTTCCGCTGAAAGCGGCAGTAACCGAAATGCTGCGGAAAAGGGGAATCGAGGTCATTGATCATGGATGCTACAGAGGGGAAGTGGTTGATTTTCCGGATGTGGCCAAGAAGGTCTGCGCAAGTGTGACGGAGAAAAAGGCACAGAGGGGAATCATGCTGTGCGGATCCGGTGTGGGAGCGGCAATTGCCTGCAATAAGGCAGCGGGTATTCGAGCGGCCTGCTGTCATGATATCTATACGGCGCACCAGTGTGTAGAACATGACGATGTGAATGTAATCGCTTTGGGAGCTGACGTAGTGGGAAAACAGGCAGCCTGTGATTTGATTCAAAGATATCTAGATTCCTCCTTCAGCGGAGGGGATGAATTTGCGCGGAGAATACGGAAGTTGACTGAAATGGAAGGTAGCTGAATGCAGTTTCGGCCGAATTCTGTCTTCGGCAGACAAGCTGGCGAGAAGCCGATTGGACAGGAAGACTCTGCGGGAATACAGGGGGGAGTGAACGCTCCCCCCTTTCTGCGTCCACAGGGATACAAAAAATATAGATAAAATCCAAGAATAGTTGATGACTTGCCTTGCAAAATTAAGTAAAATAAAGTATAACGGAAAGAAGGAATGGAGAGGCGCGATGGCAAAGGTGAGGATGCAGGACATAGCCAATCAGGTGGGCGTAAGCGCGGTGACGGTGCACAATGCGCTGGCAGGGCGCAAGGGGGTCAGCGATGAGGTCAGGGAAAGGATCCTGGACAAGGCCCGGGAGATGGGATACTTCCAGAACCAGAAGAGGGCGGCCGGCAAAGCCCCCGGCCTGCGCAGCATCGGCATCCTCATCTCGGAGAGATACCTGGCGGACTACATCACGTTCTACTGGAAGATTTATATGGAGATTGCCATGGCGGCGCCTGAGAGGGGCTGTGCCGTGATGGCGGAGGTTTTGAAGCATGATGCGGAAAAGGCAGGGAGGCTTCCCCGCTTCGTGGAGGAAGGCGCGGCGGAGGGGCTGATCGTCATGGGGGAGGTTGACCGGGAATACATCGGACTCTTAAAAAGCAGCGCGAAGATGCCCGTGGTTTTCCTGGATTTTTACTACAAGGACATAGCGCAGGACGCGGTGGTGACGGACGGCTTCTACGGCATGTACCTGATGGCGGAGTACCTGTACGAGAGAGGCTTTAGGCGCATGGCCTACGTGGGCTCCATCCATGCCACCAGCAGCATCATGGACAGGTACTGCGGCTTCCGGCGCTGCCTGCTGGAGCACGGCGTACCTTTCCGGGAGGAGTGGCTGCTGGAGGACCGGGACGGAACCGGGGAGATTATCGTGAAGCTGCCGGAGGAGCTGCCGGAGGCCTTCGTCTGCAATTGCGACCTGGTGGCCGGCAGGCTGATCGACGAGCTGGAGAAGCGGGGAGTCCGGGTGCCGGAGGACTGCTCCGTGGTGGGATTCGACAATTACCTCTGGCCGGGCCTGCCGGACAAGGGGATTACCACCTATGAGGTGGACATGAAGGCCATGGCCCAGGCCGCCCTGGGGAAGATGCTGGCCCGGCTGGAGGGCTCCGATGGGGCGGGGCGGATGGAGCTGGTGAGCGGGCATATCGTGGAAAAGGCCACGGTCAGGGCAAGCGCGCGGTGAGGCTTGCCCCGGGTGCCGCGGCGGACGGCCATGGCGGGAAGCCCGGGAAGAGGGGCCGGGGCGTGAAAGAGGGGTTGCGTCAGAGAGCGGGCGGGGTATTGCATAGGGGGTAAGGAAATGGCAAAGGTTACGATTCAAAGCATTGCAAAGGATCTGGGGCTGTCCCGGAACACGGTGTCCATGGCGCTGAAGGGCAATGACCTGGTGGCCCAGCGGACCAGGGAGATGGTGCTGCGGTACGCACAGCAGAGAGGGTATGTGGCATCCTCGGGAGAGGAGGGGGAGAGACAGCCCCCGGAGAGGGAGGAGGCCGGGGATCACAGGATCATGATCCTGCGCAAGCCCGATGTGGCGGTGTACTGGGACAAGGTCATCAACGGCATATCCGAGGAGGCCAGCCGCAACCACTGCCAGACCCAGGTGGCGGTGGTGACCCAGGAGGATGAGGATGTGCTGCGCCTGCCGCCGGGGCTGGAGGATGGCATCGAAGCGGTCTTCTGCGTGAAGATGATGAACATAGACTATATTAGTGTAATCGAACGGAGGGGGATTCAGATATTCCTGCTGGACACTTATAAGGATGTGGACGGGGAGATGCCGGGGGACGTGGTGAAGATAGACAGCTTCCGGCCCGTGGTGAAGCTGGTCAGGCATCTGATCGACCAGGGGATGGGCAGAATCGGCTTCCTGAACGAGAGCAGCAGTATTTATGAGACCATGCACGACCGCTTCGACGGCTATCTCTATGCCATGCGCCAGGCGGGGATAGAACCTGTCCCGGAACTGGTGATGCCGGATGCGGAGCTGGTGAGCAGCGAGTTCTACAATGATCAGACCTTTAAACAAATCGTAAAAGGGTATCAGGAACAGGGGCTGCCGGAGGCGGTGGTGTGCGGGAACGATGAGATTGCCAAGTTCCTGACCCAGACGTTGCGGGAGCAGGGCATCCGGGTGCCGGAGGACGTTGCGGTGACGGGCTTCGACAATGACGAGGAGGGCATGCTGGACCCCTTCTTCACCACGGTGAACGTGGACGCGAAGTGGCTGGGAAAGCGCATGGTGCAGTGCTTCCTGTGGCGGCTTGGGCATCCTGAGGCCCCTTTTGAGAAGATAGACGTGTCGGGGCGGATCATCATACGGAAATCATCGGTGAAGCGGGTTCTTGACTGAACGCCCTGCCGGCAGGGATGGATTTTGAGAGCATAATATGGTATAATGCCCATGGCAGGACATTGTTTTTTGGAGACATGCATTCGGAGACGGTGCAGGAGAGGAGATGGTGATATGAATATGACGGAAGTTGCAAGGCTGCTTCTGGGCTTAAGGGCAGCAGGATGGACCGAAAAGGAGATTAACGACTTCGTGCTTTATATCGAATCCGGTGAGGAACAGTACAAGCCGAAGCCAAAGGCGGAAAGGGAAAAGCAGATGACGGCGGACTAGGACGCCGCAGATAAAAAGGGCTCGCGCAGGGCTCTTTTTTGATGCCTGTTTTTCCTTTTGGGCAAAGTAGACAAAAATAGTGCAAAATAGTGCTAAATACCAGCCCGTCAGAACAAATATGAGAGAGGAGTGTGTGAAAATGGCAGAAAACAAAGGCACGAAAAAAGTGGACTTCAAAATCAGGTGCCAGACCACATGGAGGGATATAGTAATGTACCGTTGGCTGTACTTCCTGCTGATTCCCGGAATCCTGTTCTTTGTGATTTTCAAGTATGTGCCCATGGGAGGGCTGAGAATCGCGTTCATGGATTATAACCAGTATAATCCGGCAAAGAGCACGTGGGTGGGCTTCGACCAGTTCGATTTCCCTATGGGGTGCTGTTTATACGGGGGGTTCTCGCCATAGAGGACTATTTTTTGTAAATGATATTGGCACTGGACTATTTTTCTATTATAATAACTGATAGGGGGAAAGGCAATATTTTCACAATACTTTCTTGGAGGAGCTGGCTATGAATTTACAGGAGATTTATGCAAAGGTCGATTCCATCCTGGACACGCTGGATTTCGGCGCGCTGCTGGAGGGGTTCCACAGGTACAGGTTCGCCGTCTACGACAGCCGGGAGATCTGCCTGGACGGGGAGCTGATTCCCTATGAGGATGGGTTCCGGGGGAACACTTCAAAGCTGTACGGCGGGGAGTATATTGCTATCTGGAATATTGAATTTTCGCCTGTTGAGGATATGGAGACGCTTGCGTATCTGCTGGTTCACGAGATGTTCCACTGCCATCAGTTCAGCAACGGTGAGGCACGCTTTCCCTCCGATTTCGCCCTTTTGCGCTATCCCGACGACCAGGACAATTTCACGGAGAAATACAATGAGAACCGATATCTCGCAGATGCCTGCGAAGGCTGCGACTTCACAGCCCTTCAAAGGTTCGCCGCCCTGCGGGCACAGAGGCTGGCCGCATATCCCGGAATGGTGGCGCAGGAGCTCAGGGCAGAGACCACAGAGGGGATGGCGGAGTTCATCGGCCTGAAAGCCCTGAAGGCAATCAACAGGGAAAAGTACATATCCCGCGTCAGGGACTACCTGGGCGAGCTGCGGGCGGAAGGGCGGCTGCTGTTCGATGTCAGGAAGATTTCCTATTATACGGGGGCGGTCTTCTTTCTGTGCATGGATGCCATAGGGCGCAAGATAGAGAACGATTTCCAAAGTGAGCTTACCGCCTATGAGCAGAATCCCGTAGATACGGACGGGGTGGAGGCGCAGGTCCGCCCCTACGACTTCATCGGGCGGGAGTACGCTGCCCTTATGGAGGAGAAGGAGGCGAAGGTGGCGGAGCACATGGCCCGCGCCAGCTATGTCCCCTGCGATGCTCTCATTGTCGGATACGACCCCATGAACATGTTCCAGATTCGGAATATGGTCTACTGCAGCTATTTTGTCTGCCTGAATGAGGGCGGCCAGACGAAAGCCATCAATAGCGCTGTCCTTCTGGTGCTGACAGGGGAGTCGGAGCGGGGGATATGTGGGTATTATATTTAGGGGAGGCAAAGCGAAATAATTTGGACGGACGGTATGGTAGCGAATGGCGGGAGGAAGGAGCAGAAGGGAGTCGCGATGGGAATGCCAAGAATACAGTGACATTTTACAGTGACATTTTACAGTGACATTCTGTCAGAAATATGCTATATTTTGAGGGGAGGGATAGCATATTATGAATTTGGGAAAGGAAACGGAAACTTTAGAATAAGCACGGCGTCGGGGCATTGTATTTTGGGGTTAAACCAAACGGCGATGTGATAGGGCAGGATGTGGCTGAATCATCACTTAGGGATGTTTCCCGTCTTGTGTATGAATCTATAAAGCCACAGATATACCCTGTAATCCGGGAGGAAATCCTGGAGGGCCGTCATGTCATCAAAGTGGAGTTTCATGGAGAGGATTTCCCTTATTCTGCTATGGGCAGGCCGGCAGGATGATGGAGTGCAGGTATACAGTACCGATGGTATTAAAGAGGTTCGGGCTTGTGTCCGGAGAGTATCTGACAAATGCCGGAAATGTACTGTGAACTGGCGGAAGCCACTTCCAAAACGGTAAGGACAATCCAGCGCACCTTGGATTCTCTGCGAAAAAAAGGTTTAGTAGAGAGAATCGGAAGTGACAAATCCGGATATTGGGAGGTTAAGGAGCCTCCCACTGCATTTATAAATTGCTCATCTAACTGACGAGGGATATTTGTGTGGACGACAGAGTAATCTTCCACATCGACGTGAACAGCGCGTTCCTCTCCTGGGAGGCGGTGCACCGCCTGCAGGATTTGGGGGAGGAGCTGGATCTGCGGACGATTCCGTCCGCGGTGGGCGGGGACATGTCCAAGCGGCACGGTGTCATACTGGCGAAATCCATCCCGGCGAAGAAATACAATGTGCGGACAGGAGAGCCCATCGTGGACGCGTTGCGGAAATGTCCAAATCTGACACTGGTGTCACCGAACCGGGAATTATACGCCAGGAATTCCGCGGCCTTCATGGAAATCCTGCGCAGGTACTCGGATACGGTGGAGCAGTACAGCATCGACGAGGCCTTTGCGGACATGACAGGGACGGAGGGCCTGTTCGGAAGCCCCATAGAGGCGGCCCACCGGCTGAAGGACGAGATCAGGGACACCTTGGGCTTCACGGTGAACGTAGGAATCTCCAGCAACAAGCTGCTGGCGAAGATGGCCGGGGATTTCGAGAAGCCGGACAAGGTGCACACCCTTTTCCCGGATGAGATCCGGGAGAAGCTGGAGCGGCTGGACAGGGCCATGGACAGCATCCGGGAGAAGTTCGGCGCGGATGCCGTCAGGCGGGCTTCCTTCCTGCAAAAGGACAGGCCTGATATTTGAAAACCGAGGCCGGTGGCGCTTTGACAGCCTGTTGTCACCTGTCCTTTCGAATACGGAAATGTGTGTCTGAAGCTGCGGCAGGAATGAAGCAGCCGCGGCGGCTCTGATATAACGTGTTCCCTGTCAAAGATGAATGTGCTGGTCCGCGTATGACAATAAATCCAAATCATGCGTAGCCAGGATTACCCCCTTGCCGCTGTCGGCCAGCCCCCGCAGCAGCTTTATGACCACATCCCTGTTGCCTTTGTCCAGGTTCCCCGTGGGCTCATCCGCGAAGATGTAACGGGCATCTTTCAGAAGGATGCGCGCCAACGCCACGCGCTGCTGCTCGCCGCCGCTCAATTCATATACCTTTCTCTTTTCATAGCCCTCCAGCCCTACCTGTGCCAGCGCCTCCGATACGGACGGGCCCGGATCCTTCCTGTATGTCAGGGAAACGCGCAGGTTCTTTTCCACGGTATATTCATCAATCAGTCCGTAATTTTGGAACAGGTAAGAGATGGTATGCCTGCGCAGATTCAAGATCTGCTTTGGGCTCGGGTCTGATATGGCATCTATTGTCACCGTGCCGCGGTCAGGCCTTTCCAGGAGAGACAAAATATTCAGCAATGTAGTCTTTCCTTTCCCGCTCTCCCCGGTTATGACTGTAAGGCTGTTCGTCTCTATGCTGGCATGGAATGACTCCAGGACATCATGGTCGCGATAACGTTTGGATATATCCACTGCTTCAATCATGACGATTCTCCCTTCAATATGCTGTGCATTGATTTTTTCCTTAAAAGCTTCTCCATAAATACAAAATACAGGATATCGATTCCCGCCAAAATAGCCCCGGCCAGCAGAAGCGTCTGGATGGAAAGGGGCGGGAAGAGGCGGGACAGCCGGGTAGCCATTATCAGGCCGAAAAGAGGCAGCGCCAGCAGGGTCGGCATGAACAGCATGACGGACGCGGAACGATACCGCCTGAATCCGCGGAAGCCCCACAGCGTCTTGACGGTAATGAGGTATTGGTTTCTCGCGAAGTAGTTGGCGAAAAGGCTGAAGCTGGACGCCAGATAACCGAGGACGATGGACATCGTCAGGGAGACGCTGGCAATATAGTCCCTCTTAAGCCGCAGCACTCTCGCGGCCACACCCTCCCACACGGAGCTGGCGAATACGAAACCATCCATCCCGACTATTTCCGCGAGATAATCCGTAATGTCCATATCCTGCCCGTCGCTGTACTGGAAATAAAGGCATCTGGAGGCCCTGGTGAAAGTGCTGGTGGGGTGAAGATTACCTGTATCCACCACCACTACAGGATCGGGTATCCTGTTGCCGGCATCCCGCCTGATGTCAGGTGAGAACGTAAAATACGACTGCCCTGTCCTGACAGGAATCATATTGATTTCCAGCTCTTCCTGCCTGGACGGATTCCAGGGATCATTGGGAGCGGCGCTGTATATCCTGTTATATATTTCAAAACGGTAAAACATAAAGTAGTCCAAAAAGCGCTCATCCAGCGCATCGTGGATGGAAGACCAGGACTCAGGGACCAGCAGATTCAATACATTGTCGGCATATATCAATTCCTGCTCCACAGGCACGCCCTCGCTGGTGACGATGGGATTGAAGCGAAAATAATTGGGGCTGACCGTGATATGCGTGCTGCATCCATCTGCCAGCAGCCCGTTCAAAGGATAGTCTGCCCCCTGCACTTCCAATACATAGACATCCATAGCATCCATAAAAAATCCATTGTTTTCCGCGGCCAGACGCTGATACAGGGCCAGTATTTTGTTTTGCAGCTCCACCTCGATCTCCAGCCCCATATCCTGCCCTACATCCTTTATGGACAAGAGGTATATGTCCTTGGCCGCCACCCAGTTCTGCAGGTTCCGGTCTTCGACCATAGAGCGCTGGTGCAGTCCGATCAAAAATGGAAGCGCCATAAAAAATAATAATGCGGATGCGAGCTTTACACAACAGGCGGCGATCTGGACAATGATATGGGGCTTCCTTCCCTTTATGGATAAGGATAAATTCCTTCTTCTTGCAGCCAGGCAGAATAAAGTGATGCAGCATGACAATAACGAATACATGCAGACCAGAAAGCCCATGACAGCCAGATAAATCCCGGCTATGGGCATGTAAAAAGCCCTATAGACATGGCTTGTCAATATAAGGATGCTGAATAGGATAAATAGAATCCCAGCACTCCCGATCCACATTTTTCCGCCGAATAAGTCAGCCAGGACCGCATGGACGATCCGGAATCTGCCATAACCCAATGAAAGCAATATGCTCATGGATTTGAGCTTTTGCAGGGCAAATTGCATGAATGACAGGAAGGTCGCCAATGCGGTAGAGAATAGGAAAATCAATATCAACATACCCTCTGCCCGTGAAAAAGAGGAGAGGAGCAACAGCGGATTCTTGCCGATCCATATATCGCTAAGCTCTATCGTAACGCCTTTCGGGCCCAGGGCAATTATCATCTCCATTATTTCATCTTCCGAAGTGGTTGTCATGGCGTACAGGCTGGAAAAGCCCAGGTGCTTTGGCTGGTGCAGGCCATATATTTTAAAGCTGTAATCGGGAAGTATGCGCTTGAGGAGCCCGCTTTGGGCAGGATCCTCCGTAGGGATGTCGCTGACAAATTCCCCCTGCTCCGGGAGACGGCCTTCCAGAACATCCAGCTTCCCCTCCAAAGCCCAGCGGCTCACATGCAGGATGATCTCATTGTCCGGGCTTATGGTTATGCCGGATGCTATGATGCCCCGCTCTTTGGTCCAGGACAGGAATGCGTCGAAGGCCTGTTGGTCGGATGCCAAGACATTGACATAGGAGATATCCTGATAAAACATGCTTATGAAGCGGTTCTGGAAAAATACTGCTGTAGCTATAAGCGTAAAAACTGTCAACTGTATGACAAAAATCGACAGGATTGCCTTTTTCATGTATGAGTACCTCGTGAATTTATTGGAAGGGAATTCCTCGTGGTAGGGCGCGGGGAATATCGCTCTATTAAAGTAAGAAAAGTGCAGAAAGGGCATTCAGGGCATAAATAATCTCATACTTCGCATACTAAAATTAGGCATACTACCAGAAATTACGCCACTTTGG
>NZ_CAPDXS010000071.1:0-26211 GCF_948601915.1 uncultured Acetatifactor sp.
AACGCTGAATACTGCCTAATGTAATCATGCGATTGAACCAGTCAGCGTTATGCAGCCTGGTTCCACGGCAAGTGAAATCGTTAAGCAGTATATATTCCAAATCATTTAGAGATGTCCTTCCCATAACCAATACCTCACTTTCTACCGATAATATAGTCCTGCCTCACTGTCCAGCATAATCCAATCAGCCGTACCCCACAGCATTTCCCTGTACCCCATTTTCACATGAAATCCTGGCACAAAACGGGGGATTTCATCGACCTCCGCCTCAAACCGCAATAGCGCAAATCCGCATGTTTACTGCCTTTTCTCCTCTTTCCCCAGCTCATAGGGAGTCACCTGATAGACGTAGTAATTGAGCCAGTTGCTGTAGAGGTTGTTGCTATGGGCGCGCCACTGGAGCAGGGGCTTCTCCTTCGGGTCGTCATTTGGATAATAATTATACGGAATCCGGATATCCAATCCCTTGTTCAGATCCCGGTAGTACTCATTGTTCAGGGAGTATCTGTCATACTCCGGGTGGCCGGTGACGAATATCTTCTTCCCCTCCTGGGCCATGGCCAGATATACGCCGGCCACCGGGGACTCCGCCAGCACCGTCAGCTCCTTGCAGGCATGGATGGCGTCCGCCGGGGTCTCCGTATGGCGGCTCTGGGGCGCCAGGAAGATGTCGTCGAAGCCCCGCACCAGGGGAATCTTGCGGTTCCTCACCTTATGCTCGTAGATACCGAAGAGCTTCCGGGGCAGGAGCTTTTTGTTGATGCCATAGTAATGGTAGAGACCTGCCTGGGCCGCCCAGCAGATGTGCAGGGTGGAGGTCACATGGGTCTGGGCCCAGTCCAGGATCTCGCAGATTTCCTCCCAGTAGTCCACCTCCTCGAAGGGGATGTCCTCCACCGGCGCCCCCGTCACGATCATGCCGTCGTAGTCCCTGTCCCGTATCTCGTCCAGAGTGCTGTAGAATTTGTTCAGATGGCTGGCCGATGTGTTCAGGGACACATGGCTCTTCACGTTGATGAAAGTCACGTCCACCTGCAGGGGCGTGTTGGACAGGGCCCGAAGCAGCTGCAGCTCCGTGTCCTGCTTGACGGGCATGTTGTTCAGGATCAATACCTCCAGGGGGCGGATGTCCTGATGGATGGCCCGCAGCTCGTCCATGACGAATATATTCTCGTTGATCAGTATCTCTTTTGCCGGTAAATCGCTTTGTACCTTGATGGGCATTTTGGTTTCCTCCTACATTTCATTCCTTCTATCTGCTGTCAGCCAGCCTGCTTTTCTTCCCTGTCTTTGCGCAGCGAAGCCTGCCCGGCGCTGCGCGGTCAGCTTATCTTCCTATTCTCCGGGGCCGGACACCTGGTACTGTGCCAGGAAATCGGCTTCGGACAGAATGGGGATTCCCAGCTCCTTGGCTTTCTTGTTCTTGGACGAATTGGATGCCACGTCATTGTTGATCAGGCAGGTGGTCTTGCCGGTGACGCTCCCCGTGACCTTGCCGCCCTTTTGCTCAATGGCCTCCTTTAGGTCGCTGCGGCTGGCGAATTTCTCCAGGGAGCCTGTGATGACGAAGCTTAGGCCGGACAGCGTCTGGCTGCCCTCCTCCACCTTGGGAATCTCAATCTCCAGCTCACCCACCAGATCCGCTATCTTCCGCAGATTATCTTCATCCCGCATATATCTCACAAAGGCTGTGGCGATGACCTCGCCCACACCGTCTATGGCGCTCAAGGTCTCCACATCCGCCTCCTGCATGCGCTTTAAATCGTGGTCAAAGAAGCGGCAGAGCATCTTTGCGTTGGCAGAGCCGATATTGGCAATGCCCAGGCCGTATATCACTCTGGGCAGGGTGGTACGGCGGGCGCGCTCTATGCTGTCAATCAGGTTCTGATAGGACTTTTCGCCAAAGCCCTCCATCTCCACGATCCGCTCCCGGTATCTGCCCAGATGGAAGAGGTCCGCGAACTCCTGGATGAATCCCATATCGATGAACTTCTCCAGGGTGGCCTCCGACAGGCCGTCGATGTTCATGGCGTCACGGCTGACGAAGAGGGTGAAAGCCTTGATCTGCTTGGCAGCGCATCTTACGTTGGTGCAGTAGAGGGACTGGACGTCATTTACCTGGCGGATTTCCGTTGCCCCGCCGCACACCGGGCAGACGGACGGAATCTCCACCAGCCTGTGGCCGCGCATGGCCAGCGCCGCCTCTATGGCCTCCGCTTTTTCCGCAGCATCTTCCTCAGTGTCCCCCTCTTCTATGACCTGCTCATCATCCGCGGGAAGCTCCTGTCCTGTCGGAGCTTCCTTTCCTGTGGGCGGCTCTTCTCCCTCCCAAGCTCCCTTTCCTACAGGCTGCTCCTCTCCTGCCGCGGCTTTCTTTCCTGTAGGCGGCTCTTCTCCTGCCGAAGCTTCTTTTCCCATAGGCTGCTTTCCTCCCGCAGGGCATCCCTCTTCCGCAGACCGCTCTTCTTCTGCAAGCCGATTCTCTTCCCCGGCCCGGACATCCTCTGCCTGTGCCTGGGCCAGCAAATCCCTGGCCGTCAGGTTTTCCGCAATCTGCGGTATGATCATGTTCGCCTTGTACACGGTGATGCGGTCTCCGAGGCCCAGATGCAGCCCCCGCAGGATGCTGATATTGTGGACCGAGGCCCTGCTCACCGTGGTACCCTCCAGCTCCACGGGCTCGAATATGGCCACCGGGTTGATTAGCCCCGTGCGGCTGGCGCTCCATTCGATTTCAAGGAGCCTGGTCTCCCGCAGCTCGTCTGCCCATTTGAAAGCAATGGAATTCCTGGGAAATTTCGCCGTCCTGCCCAAAGAACGCCCGTAGGCGATATCGTCGTAGACCAGCACCAGCCCGTCCGAGGGGATGTCGTAAGTCTCTATCTTTTTCTCGAAGCGCTCTACGGTATCCAGGATGTTCTCCTCCGTTACCAGATAGTGCTCCACGGTCTCGAAGCCCTGCTCCTCCAGGAAACGGAACTGCGCCTCCACGGAATCAGCCCCGACATCCGCATCCCCGGAATCAGCTTCTCTGGCATCCACCAGCGCAAAGGCGTAGAACCGGACATTTCTCCTGGCCGTGATCTCATTGTTCAGCTGGCGCACGGAGCCGCTGCACAAGTTCCGGGGATTCTTGTACCTGGCGTCCGCATCCTCGATTTCGTCATTTATTTTCTGAAAATCCGAATAGCTGATCACCGCTTCGCCCCGCAGCACCAGCTCTCCACGAAAGGGAATCTCCAGGGGGAGGTTCACGAATGTCCTCGCATTGTTGGTGATGACCTCCCCTATCTCTCCGTTCCCCCTGGTGACCGCCTTCTCCAGCTTTCCCTCCCGGTAGGTCAGGACGATGGTCAGGCCATCCAGCTTCCAGCTTAGGACCGCCGGATGCCCCTGGAGCCATTCCGCAAGCTCCTCCCTGCTCTTGGTCTTGTCCAGGGAAAGCATGGGGCTTTCGTGCCGCTCCTTGGGCAGCTCGTCCACAGCCTCGTACCCCACGCTCATCGTAGGGCTGTTGGCCAGCACCATGCCCGTCTCCCGCTCCAGGACTGCAAGCTCGTCATAAAGCGCATCGTACTCCCGATTGCTCATGATTTCCCTGTCCTGGGCGTAGTAAGCTTTCGAGGCCTCGCTCAGGGCCGCCACCAGATATTTGATTCTTTCGATTTTCTCAGACTGCGTCATATTTCAACCATCCTTCTTTTTTGCTGCTGCGCGTCCTCCTGCGCCATGCCATAGACGGGCAAAGCCCCTCGTGTCCCATGAAAAGCTGCCGCAAGGCGCCGAGCGGCCTGCCAGGCCGGACAGCGCATGCCCTTTCCTGCCGCCCATGCCATAGAGCTGTAAGCAGGCCCGCTCCCTCACAGGCCGCAGTCCCGGTAGAGCCGCTCCACATCCTCCCCGCCCAGCTCCCGGTATTCCCCGGGCTTTAGGTTCCCCAGGGTCACATGCATCACCCGGACACGCTTCAGGGCCCGCACATGGTAGTCGTAGGCTCTGCACATCCGTTTGATCTGCCGGTTCACCCCCTGGGTCAGCACCATGCGGAAGGTGAATCTGCTCACCTGCTCCACCTGGCACTCCCTGGTGGTGATGTCCAGCTCCTCCAGGTACACGCCCCCTGCCAGCTTCTCCAGGAATTCCGCCGTGATTTCCTTATTGACCCGCACCAGGTACTCCTTCTCATGGCGGTTGGCCCCCTTCATCATGGCCTGAATCAGGTCGCCGTCATTGGTAAGCAGCAGAAGCCCTTCCGAGTCCTTGTCCAGCCGCCCCGCGTAAGTGACCCGCACCGGATAGTCCACCAGGTCGGACACGATCCGCTCCGCGTGGCGGTCCTTTTCCGTACAGGTCACCCCCAGGGGCTTATAGAATGCCAGCACCACAGTCTCCTGCCCGGGGCTCACCCGCCTGCCGGACACAAGCACCTCGTCACCGTCCCCCACTGCCATGCCCGGCAGCGCCGTCCGGCCGTTTACCAGCACCTGCCCCTTCTCTATCAGTTTATCCGCATCCCTCCTGGAACAGACGCCGCAGTGGGCCAGATATTTGTTCAATCTCATTTGCTCCATACTTTTACCTTTCCAAAACTTTCCCGGCACAGGCCCACAGGCAGCCTGCCTCCGGACTGGCATGCTGCACGGCCGGGCTCCTGTCCTTCCATATGGGCTGACAGACGGCCGCTGTCCTGCCTGGGCCCCTGCCAGGCCAGTCACTTGCCATGTCTGGAAGCGCTGCCCAAAATCGGAATCCCTGCCTGGATTGGCCGCCCGCTGGCAGCTTCCCTGTCATTCCAGACTCTGCACCTTCGGAATCCCGTCCCCTTCCCGCAGACCTGTCTTCGCCATCCTGTCCGCCAGTTCATTATAATACACATTGGTGTGGGCCGCCACCTTCCGGAAGGAAATCTGGATGCTTTTTTTCCATTCCCGCATGGCGGCGGCATATTTCTGGGTCAGCTCCGTCTTGGAGCGCCAGGCGCCGGTGACCCATTTTTCGATGCCCTCGTAGTCATAGCACAGCTCCACCGCGGAAAAGCCGCTGCGCATGGCTGTCTTCACGGCGTACATGGCCCCCAGCATCTCCCCGGTGACGTTCCTGTGCTGCAGGGACTGGGCATTGTCTCCATTCCCATATTCCGTATATATTTTACCGTCAGGCAGTATGAAGACGCAGCCGAAGGCGTATTTTTTCAGGGAATTGTCATAGCTGCCGTCCACGTAGGCCAGCAGCGTCCCGGCGGCGGGAACCTCGTCCCCGTCCCGCACGAAGCCCTGCTCTCCCCTGCCTGAGCCTGCCTCCGCTGCGCCCTCGCCGCTTCCGCCGCCATCGGCCTTCCCTTTCCGGCGGACGGCTTGCCCCCTGCTTCCGCCGCACTTCTCCGCCCCGGCATGTTCTACGCCTTTTATGTTTTCTCTACCGCTGTTTTTCTCCAGGGATTCCGCTGCGCCCCCGCCGCTTCCGCCGTCCGGTCCCCCCGAATCCGGAATCTGCTCCGGCAGGAGGCCGCCGTTTCCTGCCCCCTGCCCCGGAGCCTTCGCCCGCGCGCCGGAACCGCTCCTTCCCCCGGAAATCTTCCCTGTCCCGGGCGCAAGCCCCAGATAGCTCTCAGCCTCCTCCAGCCCGGGAAAACCCTTGTACACCGCGCCGGGATATCCCTCCACGGATGCCCTGCACTCCTCCCACGTCCGAAAGATACCTGTAGCCTTCCCTCTTTTTACCGCATAATATTTCTTCGCCGCCATCTCGCGCCCTGCCTCTTCTTTCCTCTCTTCCTTATCGCTTCCCTGCCTCTTCCTGTCTCTTTCTGCCGTATCCCGTGACAATCGCTATCAGCAGCATCACAAGCATACAGATGGAATAATAGTTCACAAAGGGCACAGCGCCCGGCGATACTGCGAAGCCCTCCCCGAACTGGGCGGACTGCTGGGCCGGAATCACGCAGTGCACCGTCCATGGCGCCAGGAAGCAGAACACGCAGCCCGTGCAGTCCAGGAGATTTGCCCGGCGGTATCTGTCCACCCCGGCCTTCTCCCCGATGTCGTTCACCAGGTCGCCCAGGGCCACGATCGCCACGGAAATCACCCCTGTCACCATGCTCAGGATTCCCGTGGACAGGACGATGGCGGCCTCCGCACTGCGCTCCTTTTTCGCAAAGCGGGACAAAAGCGCCCCCACATCCTCGAACAGGCCGCTGCATTCCAGCACGCCCAGCAGGGAGAACACCGCTATCAGCATGGCCACCGTCCCCGCCGTGCCCGTGATGGACGATATGATCAGGCCCTCCACGGAAAATCCCCCGGGGAACGCCACAAGGTCGCTTACCTGATAAATCCCGAATACCAGCCCTGCCGCTATCCCCGCCAGGATTCCATAAGACAGGGCCGTAATCAAATGCTTCCGCAGCAGGCAGAGCACAATGATGACCACGGGCACAATCAGCATCACAAGGCTCACAGGCTTCGCCACCGCCTCCGTCCCGTCGATTACCGCGCCCGTGCCTGCATCCCCTGCGAAGAGCAGGAAGAGCATCAGCGCCCCCGCCGCTGCAGGCAGGCTGTAGCGCATCCTGGTCTTCACCACTGTCCCCAGATCAGCGTGCTGGGTGGTGGAAGACGCAATCGTCGTATCCGAGATGGGCCCCAGGTTATCGCCGAAGGCCGCCCCCGACACAATGGCCCCGATCATGAATTCCGGCGACGCCCCCGCCATCACGCCCACCGGGAACAGGATGGGAATCACCACGAAATAAGTGCCCACCGAGGTGCCCGTGGCAAAGGCCAGCAGGCAGGTGATGAGAAAGGTGGCCGCCACGAAAAGCCTACCGGTAAACCCTGCCGCCACCACGTACGCCGCAATGGTCTGCACCGCCCCGCTGGAGGAGATCAGCTTGCCGGAGACCGCCGCCAGGATCACCGACAGCACGATCACGGCGAACATGGGCTTGCCCAGCCCGTACACCAGCGCCTCCCCATAGGCCTTCTCGTCCCTGGCAAACAGGACGCCTGCCACCAGCGCGGCGAAGAACGCAATCACGTATCCGTTCACATTGGACTGGCTGAACGCCGCCCAGGCTATCATGGCTGCCGCTGTCAGCAGCGGAATCGCTCTTCCGAAGCCGCCCAGATAAAATTCCACTTTTTTCGGTCTGTTCCCCATATTTCCTCCCTCTTTCCGTTCCGAATCATATTTGTCAATATGTTCTATTTTAACGGCCCGGCCTGTGCCTGTCAAATGATTCTTTTCCCAAAAAATCCGGCCATGTCCATGGAAAGTCCACAGTCATGACCGGAAACGTCAGAATATTCTGTTCACTGTCTTTTCCAGCGCCATTCCCCGGAATACAGGCCGGGCGAACCAGGCAAGTTGCGTTTTTACGATACCTCTCCAGTTTACCATATTTCCGCCCCAGCAACAACGGTACAGCCGCCCGCTTTCCTTATGTAAATTTATCCAGCATAAATTATCCGAAAAAGAGTTTGCAAAAAACGGAAACTACTGTATAATAAAGGAAGGCGATTATCCTAAAGAAAGAGAGAAAAGATATGGCCATTGGAAAAAAGAAAAAAGTACTGATGCAGGCTGTCTCGAAGCTGAAAGCAGCCGACTACTCCGCGGAGCCGGAGCTGAATGGCATCTACGAAAGGCTGGCCGGCGGGCGGAAGCAGTTCGCGGAGCTGTTCGAGAAAAATATCAAAGCGGTCATGCAGATCAGCTCGCTGGATCTGACCATGCAGCATCAGACGGACAAAATCATCGACATCTCCCAGCAGGTGACGAATGCCACGGAGACCATTTTCGGCTCTGCTGTGGGGGCTGCCAGCAACCAGCATGAGGAGCTGGCCAATACCATCGTCAGCGTCTCCGGCGAGACGGATGACGTGTATCAGAAAATCGAAGCAGGCCAGCAGGAGTTGACCTCCATCAAGGACCTCTCCCAGCAGACCATCGAAGCTTCCCGGGAAATGCAGAAGAACATGGACGAACTGTTCGGCATCATCGACCACATCAGCGGAATCATCTCCGGCATCGGCAATATCTCCATGCAGACCAATCTGCTGGCGCTGAACGCTTCCGTGGAGGCCGCCAGGGCCGGTGAGGCAGGAAAGGGCTTCGCCGTGGTCGCCAATGAGATTAGGGAGCTTTCCCAGGAGACCCAGCAGCTCACCTCCGGCATGGAGGATTTCGTGAAGAGCATGAAGGATGCCTCCAAGAAGAGCATCGAGAGCGCCAACGGCACTATCGAGTCCCTGGCCTCCATGTCCGACAGGATCAAGCATGTATGGGCCCTGAACGATGAGAACCATGCCGCCGTGTCCAGAATCAACGATTCTGTAAGTTCCCTGGCTGCCGTCAGCGAGGAGATCAGCAGCTCCATGACCGAGATGCAGAATCAGTTGCGGGAAAGCTCTGATTTCATGCGCTCCGTGGGGGACGATCTGCGGCAGGCCACCCAGCCCGTGGTGGATATCGAGAAAATCCTGGATGAGACGGTACGGCAGATGGGCGAGATGTCCCACGATGCCTTCTACCATCTGGAGGACGCGGAATTTGCCCAGTACATGCGCTCCGCCATCTCCTCCCACAATGCCTGGCTGGCCAATTTGAAGAAGATGGTCTACTCCCAGCAGGTCATGCCCCTGCAGCTGGATTCCTCCAAGTGCGGATTCGGGCATTTCTACTATGCCATGACGCCGGACATCCCCGACATCGTGCCCATATGGAAGGGGCTGGGGCCCAAGCACCAGAAGTTCCATAAATACGGCGCTTCTGCCATCAATGCCCTCAATGCCGGCAGGTACACGGAGGCGGAACAGGTCTACCGCGAAGCCGAGACCTACTCCAAAAGCCTGATTGCGGACATGAACCGCATCCTGAAGGCCCTCGGCGAATAGGCGGGGCGGACATAGGACAGATATAGGATGAACATAGGATAGAAACAGGATACAAGCAGCCCGGGAACTCTCCGTTCCCGGGCTGTTTTGCTCATCCTATACCACGCCCTGCGCCGTCATGGCCTCCGCCACCTTTAAGAACCCTGCGATATTGGCTCCCGCCACGTAGTTTCCTTCCATTCCGTACTTCTTCGCCGCATCGTCCAGGTTGTGGAAGATATTTACCATGATGCCCTGCAGCTTGGAGTCCACTTCCTCGAAGGTCCAGCTCAGGCGCTCGCTGTTCTGGCTCATCTCCAGGGCGGAGGTGGCCACGCCGCCTGCATTTGCCGCCTTGCCGGGGCAGAACAGGACGCCGTTCTTCTGCAGGTACTCGGTAGCCTCCAGGGTGGTAGGCATGTTCGCGCCCTCAGCCACCGCAAAGCATCCGTTGGCCACCAGGGTCTTCGCGTCCTCCAGATCCAGCTCGTTCTGGGTGGCGCAGGGAAGGGCGATGTCGCACTTCACCGTCCACACATTGCTGCCAGGCGCACACTCATGGTACTGGGCGCTGGGCCTTGCGGCCGCGTACTCGGTGAGCCTTGCCCGCTTCACTTCCTTTACCTCTTTCAGGAGCGCCACGTCAATCCCTTCCGAATCGTAGATCCACCCAGTGGAATCGGAGCAGGTTACAGGCTTGGCGCCCAGCTGCTGGGCTTTCTGGATGGCGTAGATGGCCACATTGCCCGCGCCGGACACCGCCACGGTCTTGCCTGCGATATCCTTGCCATTGCACTTAAGCATCTCCTCCGTCAGGTACAGCAGGCCGTAGCCGGTAGCCTCCGTCCTGGCCAGGGATCCGCCGTAGCTTAAGCCCTTGCCCGTGAGCACGCCCTCGTACAGGCCGGTGAGCCTCTTGTACTGGCCGTACATAAAGCCGATTTCCCTGGCGCCTGTGCCGATGTCGCCTGCCGGCACATCTGTGTCAGCGCCGATGTACTTGTGGAGCTCTGTCATGAAGCTCTGGCAGAAAGCCATCACCTCTCTGTCCGACTTGCCCTTGGGGTCGAAGTCGCAGCCGCCCTTGCCGCCGCCGATTGGAAGGCCTGTCAGGGAATTCTTGAAGATCTGCTCGAATCCAAGGAACTTGATGATCCCCAAGTTCACGCTGGGATGCAGCCTCAGTCCCCCCTTGTAGGGCCCGATCGCGGAGTTGAACTGCACGCGGAAGCCATTGTTCACCTGTACCTGTCCCTTGTCGTCCACCCAGGGCACCCGGAAGAGCAGCTGGCGCTCCGGCGTCACGATCCTCTCCAGCAGCGCGTCCCTGCGGTACTTCTCCTCATTCGCCTCAATCACCACGCGAAGGGATTCCAGAACTTCTTTGACAGCCTGATGGAACTCAGGCTGGGCGGGATTCTTGGCCACTACCAGCTCATAGACCTCATCAACATATGACATTGCATCATCCTCCTCTTTCTTTTCTATGAAAAAAGCATAGGACTGCTCCTATGCCTTCTTAAAGAGCCGTTGCTACAGCCCTTCACACTATTGTCCCTAAAATATTATAACCTGCGGCCGCAAAATGCACAACACTTTAATTCACTAAATCGGAAAAGTTTTCAGGTTTTTTTCTCATCAATCTGCACAATCCCCGACTGCGGCCCCGGGAACATCCGCCTACAGATAGTCCTTCAGGCGCTTGATATTGCTCTCCTCGAAGTCGATTAGCTGCTTCGCCAGCGCCGTGGGACGCTCCCCGGCGTTCTCATTGTGCTTCAGCACCTTCTCCATCTCCAGGATGCCGTTGTTGCTGCCCTTGATCATCATCTCCGCGATATGCTCCGTGCTGGTGTTCAGCATGGTATTGTAATGGATGCCGGTCCTGAGCATGGCATCGGTGAGGGCATTGCTCTGATAGCGCTCCGCCTTCCCCTCCATGAGCTGCCTGGACGCCTCATTGTAAAGCTCCGCGTACTTTAAGGATTGTCTGGAAATCTGCAGGGCAAGGTCATCGTCATACACCTTGCCGGAAATGGTGTCGATCGCTTTCATGGCCATCTCCGTATTCCGCTGAACCTCCCTGTATACTGCCGCTTCCTGTGATTTCATCTCGAATGTATCTCCTTCCTGTGGGAATCAAATACCCCGCTGCAAGCAACGGGGCATCAAACTTGCAACGCTGCAGAGCAGCGGGGGTATTTGACCCTCGCGGCATTCGCCAACTGACCATGCAAGCACGGTCGCTTGGCTCATTGCTCGCGGGAATAAAAAAGCCTCTTACAGAGGATGCGCCCGCGCGCTGCCCTCCATAAAAGGCTTCCCACATTTTCCGCATATTATGCATCACTGGGTGACGAATTCCGCTTTCACATAAGCCACCTTGCCGTCAAACTTTATCTTGCACCAATCGCCCTCTGTGCCCAGAAGCTCCGCCGTGTCCCCGCCTACCAGGATGCCCACCTGCTCGGCCGTCTCACTTGCGGCGGCGCGCACGTTGACATTGGTATTGGCGGTTACGGTGCCGATGCTCTCCTGGCCCTCCGCGCTCTCTTCCATCTGTAGGTACTCGGTCTTGATGAAGCCGTCACCGCCCTCATAGACAATCTTGGTCCAGCCGTTGGCACGAACCTCCTGCACCTGGACTCTGGTGCCGCCCTCTACCTGCCCCAGCCTGTCCGCCTGTTCGCTGTCGGAATTCCTGACATTGACGGTGGTTGTGGCCAGCGCGCTCTGGGGCGTGTTCTGGACGGGCGCCTGGGCATCAGCAGGGGTCCCTTCCCCTCCGGCTGCCGGATCCGTACCCTCGCCGGCTGCCTCACCGCCCTCCGGATTGCCCTCCTGGGCCGGAGGCGCGTTCAGCTCTGCAAGCCTCACGCCTACCGCCGCGTCCACCTGAACCCCCAGCTCTCCCAAATATGCCAGCAGTTGGGGATTGGCCTCCATCAGCTCGTTGTATTCCGCGTTCACCCGGTTGTTGAATTCTATGGTCTCGTCCTGTGCCGAGACATCTACCACATACTTCTTCTCGTCCTCCGTGAAGTTCTTCTCGTTCTTGATGCGGAGCGTCCCCTGTCCGTCATCCAGGACATAGAACATCTGCCAGCCGGGAACCTCCTCCTCATGGTTCAGAAAGCAGATTCTGTAATATACATAGACCAAAGAAGCGCCTGCCTCAGGGCCTTCCTTCGTATAAATCTCCAAGTTGGAGATATGGTCTACATACTTTGCCATCTCCTCGCAGCGCAGCTGCTCATTCTCCGTGAGCTCATCGTACAGGGAGGCCATCAAGGCGCTGTCCCCGGAAGCCATGGTGTCGTAATAAGTCGTGACCAGCGTCTGGATGCCCGCATCCTCGTTGAGCACCAGCGGTGTCTCCTTGGGCGTAGGAACCTCTTCCGCGGCGGAAGGCTCCTCCCCGCTCCCCTCTTCGGCCAGGCTCACCGGCTCCACGGACTCCTCCGTAGAAGGCGGCTGGGACTCGCCCTGATCCCCTTTCCGGCTGTTGGCCCCCAGAGCATAGGAGACCGTACATGCCGCCACCACAATCACTACCAGCGGAAACAGGAATTTGGAATTCGTTACTATAAAATCACGGAACGTCGTCTTTTTATCCATATCGCTACACCTTCCTCAAACAGCGGCACCGCTTCCACAACCGTGCCGTAACACAAGGAGCCGCATGCGGCTCCCCCCAGACAAAAACAATAGAATCCACGCTTCGCGAGTCTTCTATTGTCATGAAAATAGCCAAAGCGATGTAAATGCATCCGACAGGAATCGAACCTGCATTAAAGGCGTCGGAGGCCTTCGTTCTATCCATTAGACTACGGATGCAAATATTACAAAATTGTTACATCGCTTTGACTATAATATCACAAATTTTTCTATCTGTCTACTACAAATTTAAGGAAATTCTTAGAAAATTATTTTGACCCTTTTATCGGTGGAATCATAGTAATAAAGACTGTCAGAAAGCACTTCTTCCGGAGCGACCTGAGTACGGTTCACCTCCGTGACCATTTTCTTGAGCTCCCCTGCCGATTCGGTGCCTGTGTCCGTCAGCAGTATCACCTCGTGGACAGAACTGGGCAGAATATAGAAATTCCGCTGCCCTTTCCCGGCGAGCCCGTCCAGCAGATCCGGATAAAGCATGCAGATGGCTCCGTGGGTCCTCTTTTCATTGCTCAGAACCTGAAGCGGCATCTCCCGCAGAAAGATATCGTCCTCTGCCGATGCCTGTTCGCCATCCTCTGCCCCTATCTCGTCCAGCACCTCCGCCAGAGAGCTGCACACCCAGGGGAAAAGCTTCTGGGTGTTGCGCTTTGCCACCCCGAACAGTTCAGCCGTACAGGTGTCCCAGAGCTCCATGTGGGAATTGTGGATGAGAATCGTCCCGTCTCCCAGCGCGTCCCCATGGTAAGCATAGTAGAAGCAGATGGCCAAATCCAGAAATTCGATATATGGTATGTCTTCCAACAACTCTTCATTTCCCTTCCTGCCGATCAGGCGGTAACAGATTCTGTCCCTCACCTTCTCAAAGGACCGGAAAAATTCCATGTCTACGGATTCCCGCAGCATATCCTCCCTGCAGATATCCGACAGCCTCTGGATGATGGACCCGAAGGTCGCTCCCGCCTCATAGGCCTCCAGAAAAGTGTCCAGATATATCGTGGGCGCCACGTTCCGATTCTCTCCCAGAACCAGCAGCCCGTGGAGGATGACGCCGTTGTTCTTTCGTACCTCCTTGCATTCCACCCGGCAATCCGCGCCGAGCGTCTTCCTCATGGCATTGCAGACCTTGCCTGCGAATTCGTTTATATCCATACTCTCCTTCTTTCTGCGCTGTCTTCAATCAATCATCATGAACATGCGCAACAGCGCCTGCGCCGAAGCAGACACCAGAAAGAGCAGCATAAATCTATATCATCTCGGAACGAATCAGGTGAAATCAGACCCTGGACAGATACTCCCCTGTCCTGGTATCTATCTTAATCTTGTCCCCCTGGTTCACGAACAGCGGAACAAATACCTGCGCTCCTGTCTCCACAGTAGCGGGCTTGGATGCTCCTGTAGCGGTATCTCCCTTGAAGCCGGGCTCGGTATCCGTGATTTCCAGCTCTACAAACAGAGGAGGCTCCACGGAATATACGCTTCCGTTGTGGGAACAGATCTTGCACATCTCGTTCTCCTTCACGAACTTCAGCGCATCGCCCACGGCATCGCTGTTCAGGGCAATCTGCTCATAGCTCTCCGTATCCATGAAATAGTACAAATCTCCGTCCGAATACAGATACTGCAGATCCTTTCTATCGATCCGTGCCTGGGGGAACTTCTCGGTAGGGCGGAAGGACTTCTCGATCACGCCGCTGCTCTTGATGTTCTTCAGCTTCGTCCTCACGAAGGCCGCGCCCTTGCCAGGCTTCACATGCTGGAATTCAATAATCTGATACACATTGTTATCATACTCAATGGTAATACCGTTCCGGAAATCACCTGCAGAAATCATTTCGTATTCCTCCTAAATTGTGCTCACAAATATAATTCTACATTAGTTTAATATAAATATGTACAAATTTCAACTGTTTTTGAAAAAAAATTGGAAAAAGATTGGATAAGCGCATCTGAACCTGCCTCAGCCCTGCTTTTTCCCCATATCCAGGACGCAGTCGATGGCCTTCAGATACCCCGCAAGCCCCAGGCCGTATATCTGCCTGTCGCACACCGGCGCTGTGACGGACACCTTCCGGAACTCCTCCCGCTTCGTGATGTCGGAGATGTGGATTTCCACCTTTGGCACCGTGATGCTGGCCAGGGCGTCCCGGATGGCATAGCTGTAGTGGGTGTAGGCCCCCGGGTTGATCACGATTCCCTCAGTGCCGTCGAAATAAGCCTC
This sequence comes from uncultured Acetatifactor sp., assembly GCF_948601915.1. Lineage (NCBI taxonomy): Bacteria > Bacillati > Bacillota > Clostridia > Lachnospirales > Lachnospiraceae > Acetatifactor > uncultured Acetatifactor sp. The sequence goes on from NZ_CAPDXS010000071.1 coordinate 14,770, forward strand.
CTGTATCCGGTCGATGATGGCCCCCTCGTGGTTGCTCTGGAATACCGTGATGTCGTTTCCCGACTCCTCCCCCTTCTTCCGAATCATGTCCAGCAGATACTGATAATCCTGGGCGCCGTATACGCTCTTCTCCCGGATTCCCAGGAAATTGATGTTAGGCCCGTTAATCACCAAAAGCTTCATCCTGTTCATCTCCTTTGCGATGCTTTCTAAGATGTCCCCCATCTCCATGTCGTCCACGTCCAGGATTACGTCCGCGCAGGACTCGTAGGCCTCCCTCCTGCCCTCCATCAGCTCCCGAATCCGTCCCAGTGGATCCGGGCACTGCAGGAGCGGCCTGGTGGCATCCTCCTTCAGCCGCTCATACACCGTCTCCGGGCGCACCCGCAAAAGCACCACCGTCCCCAGGCGCTTCAGCAGCTCCCTGTTCTCCGACCGCACCGGGGTGCCGCCCCCCACGGAAAAGATGGCCTTGTGCCGCCGGCCCACCAGCTCCTCCAGCAGAGCCGTCTCCTGTCTGCGGAAATATTCCTCCCCCTCCCGGGCAAATATCTCGCTGATGCTGCGCCCCTCTCGACGCTCTATCAACTTGTCCGTATCCTCCACGGGCCTGCGCAGCCTGTAGGAGAGCCGCAGCCCTACAGATGTCTTCCCGCTTCCCATGAAACCGATCAGCACCAGATTCTTCCGCTTCATCCTCCGCCTCCTGCATTCCGCTCCCACTGTGGACCTCCTTTTACGTATCCGCCCGAAGCCCTGAACCGGACAGCTGGCTCCCCAGCCGCCAGAGAGCCTGGGCTATGAAATGTGCATGGCTTCCTTCATGGCCCCATAGGCCCTCTCAGCAAGCCCGGAGTCCACCCGGGCCCCCGTCCAGAGCTCATAGGCTATGATGCCCTGGTACAGCAGCATCTTAAGCCCGCCAAATGCCCTGCCGCCGTTCTCCTCCACCAAGGCCATGAACCGGGTCCTGGCCGGATTGAAGACAAGGTCGTAGCCAATCCGTATCTTCCTGTAAAAGGCGGCGTCCTCGATGACCGCCTCCTCCGTCTTCGGAAACATCCCCACATTGGTGGCCTGGATGGCGAGATAGCTTTCCCCGGGAAGGGAGGCGCAATCCTCCAGCCCGCAGCCTTTCGCCAGGGCCCGGCCTGCCAGATCGTTCACTTCATCCGCTATCTTCAGCGCTTTCTCCGCCGTGCGGTTCAGGATGTGGACCTGTCTCACGCCCTTGTCCACAGCCAGTATGGCCACGGCCCGGGCCACGCCTCCCGCTCCCAGAATCAGCACATCCTCCCCCTCAATCTTCACGCCGTCCTCGCACATGGCGCGGTAGAGTCCGGGCATGTCCGTATTGTAGCCCTTGAATCCGCCCTCCGTCCGCACCAGGGTGTTCACCGCCCCGATGGTCTCCGCCAGGGGATCTGTCTCCTTCAGGAAAGGGATCACCTCGCTCTTGTAAGGCACCGTCACGTTCATGCCCAGGAGGTTCAGCGCGTAAGCCCCCCGCACAGCCTCCCCTGCCGCCCCCGTAGGCACGCGGAAGGGGACATAGGCCAGGTTCTCCCCCAATGCCTCCGCCAGGGTGTTATGTATGGCCGGGGACATGGTGTGCTCCACGGGATTCCCCATCACCCCGCAGACTCGGGTGTATCCGTCTATCTTCATGGTGTCCGTCATCCTCCTGATTCCAGTTCCGTCTCCGCATTTCTGTGCTTTAATGCTGCACATCAATGCTGCACTTTAACGCTACAACTCAATGCCCCTTCCCGGGAAGAGGTTCCGCCTTCCCGGAAAGCGGCTTGGCCCAAACTCTTATTGCCGTTTCTTCCTGTGATAGAAAAACAGCACGATGCGCTCCAGCCTGCGCTTCAGCACGATCTGCATCTCCTCTTTGGGGTGGATGGGCTTCACCAGATAGCTGACGATTCCGGCCCTCTTCGCCCCCCACACATCCGTGAAGAGCTGGTCCCCCACGAACAGCGTGCTCTCCGGGGACGTGCCCATCAGCTCCATGGCCCTCTCATACCCCCCGCGCCCGGGCTTTCCGGCATCGCATATGTAGTTCGACGACACCCTGTCTGCGAAAGGCCGCACCCTGGGCTCCTTGTTGTTGGACAAGAGCACGGTCCGGTAGCCCAGCTTCCGCAGGCCCGCGAAAAACTCTACCGCCCTGTCGTCCGCAGGGGCGCCGTGGGGCACCAGGGTATTGTCGATGTCGAAGATGACGCCCCGGTAGCCTCTGCCGTACAGTCCTTCATAATCGATTCCATAAGCGTTCTGCGCTTCGTTGTCCGGATAAAAGATTTCTAACATGTCTCCCCCATGCCGTCTTTCCTGAAAATATACTGCTTAACGATTTCACTTGCCGTGAAACCAGACTGCATAACGCTGACTGGTTCAATCGCTTGATTGCATTAGGCAGTATTCAGCGTTATGCAGTATAAGCCTTGCATCCATCGGCCTTTAACACTATAGCATGTGGGGCCTATGGATTTCAAGACTTTTTAGAGATTTTCCCGGCCTCCTTCTCCCCGTCCGCCCTGGCGGTCAGGTTTTCCGACGGCAGACCGCTGTAGTATCGCTTCCAGGCCCGCCGGAATACCTGTGGCGTGTTGTAGCCTACCATCTCGGAGACCGCTTTGACCGTCTTCCCCTCCTCCAGCAGAATCCTGGCCTTCTCCATCCTCACTTTTTCGATATATTTGGAAAAATTCTGCCCAGAAATCCTTTTGAACAGCTTCGACACATACGCTTCCGTGATGAAGAACACCTCTGCGATAGATGTCAGAGAGAGCCCGGGATCGGAAAAATTCTCTACGATATATTTCTGAATCTCCTCCACCACCCGCACATTGTGAGAGGAAGCGTACTCTTCCTCCTCATCCTGGGGCATGGTCCCGAAATATCCTTTTACAATCTCGTACCACTGCACAGGGTGGTCGCCGAATATGTTCTGGGAGACGGACAGGGCTTTTTTCGCGTGGAAAAAGCCTCTGGAAATCTCTTCCAGGCTGTGGAACATGTCCCCTGAGACGGATATGCTGTAATTGATGTTCCGGACAGCTTCTTCCATCACCTGCCTCACCAGCCTTTCCACCCTGTCCCTGGCCTCCTGCCCGGAGCAGCCGTCATATGACAGGAGGATGACCGACTTCTCCAGGTCGAGCTGGAATACCAGTTCCACCTCGCCCTTTTCCAGGCTGCGGATGATGCTTACCATGTAAATCTTCTGGGCGCTGATTTCCTCGATGTTGATGTCGTCCGCCAGATCGTTCCAGCTCAGGATCAGAAGCACATAGCAATCCGCCCTTTGTCGGATGCCGCTCTGGGCGATGGCCGCCTGTATCTCCTCCTTTTCCGCCACATTACCCATCATGGCGTTCTTGAACACCTCATGTTGCAGCAGTCCCTGAAGCCTCTGCATCTCCTCTTTCATGACTTCATTGCGCTTGACCGTCTTCACCAGTCTCTCTACAAAATCATCCATAGATATATTCTTTTCCGTTATTTTCAGCGTCTGGTGCACCTTGACCAGAGGCCTGGAGCAACGGACGGACAATCTGACCACAAGCAGGGCGCATACGACCGCCGCCAGCAGGATAAAGTATTTCATTGTCTGGATCAGCGGCTCCGCCACGGCCTGGACATCGCTGTAGGGAACCGCCAGCACATAGGAGAGCCCCAAAGTGCCGCTGCGATAATTCACCAGCAGCATCTTCCTGCCTCCAATGGTGCATTTGCGGTATCCGTTTTCCGCAAAGACACTGTCGGCAAGATACTGCCCCTTCTCTCCCGTGAGGCGATCCGACAGGATGACAGTGCCGCGGCTGTCCATGACGCCAGAAAGCCCTCCTCATACTGTGCGGCGGAAAATGCTTTTTTTACCTTCGAAGCGTCGATATAGAAGATGATTCGATTATTGTCGCCTGCGGAGCTGACGCTGGCGTATCTCCTGTTATAGATCAGCACGTCCCGGATATTTCCCCGAAAGAACATTTCCGCCTCGCGAAAATCCGCCTGCTCCTCATTTTGGAGGATATCTCTGACCCAGCCCTCGCAGTCATATCCCACAAGCCCGAAGCTGCCGCTCCAGAAGTATCTGTCAAGGTACAGGGCACAGGTGGAATAGTCGATCAACGCGCCGCTGCGGGCCGCATACATCTGTATATTCAGGACATCGCTGTTGGCTATCCCCATGGCGTTCAGGTCATTCTGCGCCTCCAGAATGGCGCTGGTGGTCTTCCCCTCCGCCAGAGGGTCCGCCCGATAATAAAAGTTCATGATATCCTGGCTGCACTCAAAAAAGACTGCCAGATTTTCCTGATTGCTCAGCAGCCTCTCGAAATCCTCCGCCCCTGTCTTTACGATCTCAAAGTTCCTCTCGCATATCAGATTCTCGATGTTCCTGGTCAATCCTGCGTATACGATCAACAGGATCAGGAAAGGTATCATGACGATCAGCAGGAACATTTTCAGAACCCGGAAGTAGATTGATTTGGCTCCTTTTGCATAAAATTTATCTCCCATAATCCCCCCAACCTGCACAGGGGAAACGCTTTCCCTCTCTGAAAAGCGTTTCCCCCGGCCTGACAGGCATACACTTACTGCGCGTCGATTGTCTTCTGAATCAGATCCAGCATATCCCGGTACTGCAGCCGCTCCAAATCGGCCAGATAGCCGTCCCAATCCGCGTCGATGTCCCTGATCCCTGTGATGAATTCCACGATTGCATTTTTAGCGTAGTCGCTGACCGCGGTGGACATCCGGGCATAGGCATCCCCGTCATCCCCCGTGAAGGCAAGGGGCGGAATCATGTCCACATCCGCCGCGTAGGGTTTCAGCTTCATGGTATCCGCATACAGCCTCGCCTCATAATTCGTGGAATCCATGATATCGCCGTCCACCTCAAACAGGTTCTTCCAGTTAGGCTCTATCAGCCTCAGGGTCCAGTCCCAGTTATTGACGCTCTGGTCTGCCGCCGCCTGTGCCTTATAGGCCAGCCATTTATACTTGGCGGCAGTCACGCCGTCCATGCCTGTCCTGCTGCCGTCGGCATAATCCCAGTCCTCCCCCTGCTTACCGGCCTGTCCCCGGACGCTCCACTCCTCGCCGCAGAAGAGATCCGCAATCTGTATGGCGATTTCAGGATGCTCACAGGCATCCGTAATCGCGAAGGCTGCCCCGCTCACATTGTGCTGCAGAGTGTAGGGAATGGCCTGATAACCGTTGGGCCCCTCCAGGGGCATCATGATTTCGTACTGGCCATACCGCTCCGGGTTGTTGATATCCAGGAACATCCCTATATGGCCACAGGATACAGTCCCGGCGATAACCGTCCCCTCATTGTTTCCCACAGCCGTCATCTGCTCCAGGCTCTGGGTAAAAGCAGCCGGATCGATCAGGCCGTCCACATACAGGCCGTGGATGTACTCCAGCCCCGCCTTCAGATAATCCTGGTCCAGGATGCTCTGGACCTTTCCGTCTTTCACATAGTAGTTGGACTCATCGAAATATCCGAAGGCGTTCAGCAGGAACAGATACGGATCCGCCGCCCAGGTGCCGGTGGCACCTGTGAGGGGGATTTCATCCTCCATGCCGTTTCCGTTGGGATCCCCGTTCTTGAAAGCCATGAGCACATCCCTGAACTCATCCGTCGTGGTGGGCATTTCCTTATCTACGGCCTTCAGCCATTCCCTATTGATCCACATTTTATAGCCGCAGTCCCCATGCCCTTCCCCGCCGGAGTCAACGGAGGGAATCCCGTAGATGTTCCCGTCGGAGCTCTTCATCTGCTCCTCCCATTCGGGATGCTCCGCCAGCCTTTCCCTGAGATTGACCGCATACTGGTCAATCAAGTCGTTCAGGGGTATCAGGATTTTCTCCTCCACGCCGTACTTCTCCAGATCCTGGTTCGAGAAATCGGCGTGCGTGATGACTTCAGGGTAATCGTCGCTGGCCATCATCAGGTTCAGCTTGTCCTTATACCCTTCCTCCGGCACCAGGGTCAGCTCGAAATCCACATTGGCGTACGCCTCCAGGTCCTGGAACACCGTATTCTGCTCCAGCTCCACCACGCCTGGAATCTGGCACATCATCGCCCTGATCGTCACAGTCTCCTCCGGCGGGAAGACGCTCTCCGCCCCTGCCGCCTGCCCGGAGGATCCGGCATCCCCGTCCTGTGCCTCTGTCCCCTCCTGCGGCCGGCTCTCCTGCGCGCTGCCCTCCGAGCCGCCCGAGCCGCATCCGCACATCGCAATCGCTACAGATACCGCCAGCCCCAGCGCCAATCGTCTCTTCCTCTTCATCATGCTCATATCCTCCTTACATTCTTCTATATGATACGGAGCGCCTTTGGCCTCCGTCCACAGGCCCCTTTCGTCCCATTCCCACAGTCATCCCTTCACGGAGCCGATTATCACGCCTTTGATGAAATACTTCTGAAGGAAAGGATAGATGACCAGCAGCGGCAGGCTGGACACGATGATCAGCGAATACTTCAAAAGCTCCGACAGATACTGATTGTGGAGCATGCTGTTCACATCCATGCCGCTGCCCATATCCGTCATGTCCACTGTATTCTGGATCAGGATATTCCGCAGCACGATCTGCAGCGGGTACTTCCCGGCATCATTCAGGTACACCAGCGCGCTGTAGTAGGAATTCCAGTGCCCCAGGGCAAAATTCAGGGCCATCACCGCCAGTATGGGCTTGGAGAGGGGCAGGACTACTTTGGTGAAATACCGGAGATAGTCTCCCCCGTCCAGGCAGGTGGCGTCAAACAGCTCCTCCGGTACAGAGGACTGAAGGAATGTCCGCCCGATGATAGTCATCCATACATTGCAGGCTCCCGGCAGCACCAGCGCCCATATCGTATCGAGCATGTGCAGCCTCTTGAGCCACAGGTACATGGGTATGGTTCCGCCCCCGAAGAACATGGTCACCATGAACAGCGCCGTCATCCCCTTCCTGAGGGGAAATTCCCGCCTGGAGAGGACATAGGCCGCCATCATGGTGACGGCCGTTCCCACCATAGTTCCCACCACTGTATAAAGAATCGTATTCAGATATCCTGACCAGACCTGGCTGTTCTTAAAGACCGCCTGGTATCCCTGTAAGCCAAACTCCACGGGCCAGAAGAAGACTCTCCCCTGCACCAGAGCCTCCGGGCTGGAAAAGGAACAGCTTACGACATAGACCAGAGGGTAGATGGTGCATATCGTAAATAATCCCAGGAACAGATAGATGATTCCAAGGTACGCTTTGTCGCCCGCCGATGTTTTGATATGTCCTGCCATAGTTCCTCCCCCTTTCAAAAAAGGCTGGTCTCCGAGACCTTGCCCGCCACTGTATTGACCAGAAGCAGGATGACGAAGTTCACCACCGCATTGAACAGCCCCACCGCTGTGGAAAAGCTGAACTGCGCCTGCACGATGCCCGTCTTGTACACATAGGTGGATATGATCTCCGACACGCCGTAATTCACGGGATTCTGCATCAGGAACACCTTCTCGAACCCTACGCTCAGGATGCTGCCTGTATTCATGATCAGGGAAATGATGATGGTAGGCGCGATACAGGGCAGGTCCACATAGATGACCCTCTGTAGCCTGCTGGCCCCGTCCAGGGCCGCCGCCTCATACAGGGAAAGGTCCACGCTGGAAAGCGCCGCTATGTACAGCACGGATCCATACCCTGCCCCCTGCCAGACGCCGGAGAGGACATAGGCCGGCCGGAAGAACCCCCTCATTCCCAGGAAATTCACCGATTCCTGCCCCAGCAGGTTCAATACCCCGTTTACGACGCCATAGCGGTAAGAGAAAATCTGGTTCAGGATGCCCACCACTACCACCGTCGAGATAAAATAGGGGGCGAAGGAAATCGTCTGCAATGTCTTTTTGATCCTGGCGTTCCGGATTTCGTTAAAGGCCAGAGCCAGCAGGATCGGAAAAGGAAATCCGACTATCAGCCCCAACAGGCTCAGCACGATGGTATTCCTCAGGATATCCGTAAAAATCGGCGTTCCGAACAATTGTTCGAAGTATTTCATTCCTGCCCACGGACTTCCCAGAATCCCTTTGCGGACACTGTAATCCTTAAACGCGATCAGAATCCCGGACATCGGGACATAACAGAACAGTATAATGCACGCTATCGGTATGATCGCCAGAAGATATAGCTGCAGCATGCTCTTTTTCCCAAAGTACCTTTTCTTCAGCTTCGACAGAGTACCCATGGTACACCCCCTTATTCTTCTTCCAGGCGGCATCCGGATTCCCCGCCTGTGTTGGCTTAAATCTATCACGGAGGCGGAAACCGCGTAAAGAGTCGATTTTTGTCCATTGTGTCCAAAATCGTTCCCCTTCTCAGTATCTCCCATGTCATAAAGCCCATCCATCGGATTTGCGGGGCGAAAAAAGCCCGGCATGATGACCAAGGGGCAGTTTTCCCGCCGGCGCCACAGGATTCAGACTAAAAGCGAAAAAAAGCCTCCGGGGGGGCAATCCCTCAGGAGGCTATATAGCTTTGTATGGATTTGTATGGAAAGACGCTTTCAGGACACAGGGGCAGGTCGCTTTTCCGATACGCATAGATACTCCCCCATCCACTGCAAGATTTCATTCTCAAAGGGGAACACGTCTCCCTCCGGCGCGGGCAGCTCCCCGTAGATTTCTTTCGTCTCTGTGGCGGCGTATCCTGTGCTCCTGCAGACCTGTTCCCACTCTTCTATATCGTAGAGTTTTTCATGCAGGGAATAGCTTTCATCCAGTGTGCCGTATAGATATTCCCATTTTTTCGTATTTTCCGAGGTATGGTCCCCCACGATGCTGATGTTGTACACCGCATGGCCGCCGGGCCTCAGCACCCGGTATCCCTCCCGGAAGCCGTCCATCATTTTGGACTGCATGCTCTCAAATCCGCCGTTTGAGACCACCATGTCGATGCAGCCGTCCCGAATCGGCAGATGGGCGCAGTCACAGGCCAGGCACACGATGTCCACGTAAGGGTTCACCATCTCCTCGCTGAAATACCGCTTGTTGTACTTGAGGATGCGGTGTGACAGGTCTGCCATGATTACGAGACAGGGCCAGTTGATGCGCTGCAAGTCATACTTTAGGCCGTTGCAGGTGCCGCAGGCCATGTCCAGAATCACCCGGGGGCGGAGTTTTTTCAACGTCTGCCAGCGCACCTCGCTACAGGGAACGGCACCCATCTGATAGCGGGGATTGCCCGGATGGCGCTGTTCCCGGAGATAATCCTGGTAATTCCTCATGTACAGAGACCACAGCTCTCCAGGAATCTCACGGGAGCCAAAATATACCACGCCGTCTGTCACATCGTAGGGATGGCTGTTTTTACAGACAAAACTTATCTTGTTTTCGTCTTTGTTCCCAAGGGAAAGCTTTTCTCCGCATTCCGGGCAGCGCATCAGCTCCTCGATCCGCCGCAGACCCGGCTCCGTGTTGCCCATCATTTCTCCCAGGGCCTTTGCGAAATAGGGCGCTGTCTCCCGCAGCGTGTTCTCGCCGAGAAGGCTGGCAGGTATGGAGACCTTTCTCTCCCCCGTCCTGGGGCGTCCCTCCTGGCATATGCCGCTTTCCTGGTGTGCCCTGCCCTCCTGACAGGCCGCGCTTTCCGTTCTCACGATGCCCGCCTGGACGGTCAGCTCCAGGCTTCCCTCGGCCAGCTCCCTGGCGATATTGTAGAGTTCCGTGTCGGAGCAGTAGGTGGACAGGCTGCCCAGGAGCCTTCGCCTTTCAGCATCCGGGAAGAGGGCTTCCACGCTGGCTGGGAGGGCTTTCTGGCTGCTTTTCTGGGCAAATGTAAGATCCCCTTCCACGATGCTGTCTATGGTCATATGGAAAAGCCATGCCAGCTCCCGGAACATGTCGATGTCCGGCAGGTTCCTTCCTCCCTCCCATTTGCTGACGGCCTGGGCGCTGACCCCCAGCTTTTCGGCCAGGGCCTGCTGGGACAGGCCCGCTTTTTTCCGCAAGGCCGCTATTCTGATTCCTATCTGTTCTCGGTCGATCATTTCCGGTACCTCCTGGTTTTTGTCATGTCTTCATACATTCACAGGCTGCGGGCACACCGGGACGGCTCTGGCTTTCATGGGCTTTTGTCCGGCCGCTTTCTGCTTTGTATAGGAATATTATAGCTTTAAAAAGCTGCCGGCCGCAAGAAAGCAGAAGTTGATATTTCCGCTTCCCGGTTCAACCGGAGAGATACTGTCACTCCCATTCCTCTAAATCAAGTCTTTCCTGAATTTAATATCATCATGGATTGCTCTCCTTTACATATGCAAGCATAATATAAGTTGGTTTTACCTCTCTGTGAAAGGCGACCGACTTCACCTTCCCTATAATTTATCTACAAATCATAAAAATGCAATAGATTTTTTTGAAGAATTGTGTATAATAGAGAAAGAGGCAAATTCTGTCTCCGCAAAATTGTTCTTTCGCACTTGTAAAGTGTTTTTTGGCCGACGAGGCCGCATTTGAAAGGATAATTTGACCGCCGAGGTCTCTCTGGGCAGCCAGAGCAGGGCATGGTTAGCGCCATGCCCTTTTTGTCTCAAAAGGAGGTACAGCACTTGCAAGAATATCTGAAAGCACAAAACAAACGAGACCGTCCTGAGAAATACATACAGTTCTGACGAACTTGGCCGCTTTTCAAAATCAGATTATCGGTGAGCAGACAACAGAACCAAACCTTTCCGACATAAAGCCGTAAAGAAAGGCGAAATATATCAGTTTGAGTTTGGGAAAAACTTTATCCCTGAAATGTCCTATGAACATAGAGGACTTGTGATTGGCGTGAAGCAAAAACTGCTCTATGTTCTCCCGATTTTTTCCTTTGATTCGCATAAGCATTCTGATGTTTATCATCCCATTGACCATCCTGATTCCAAAAGTGATATGTTTCTACTGAAAAACAGCGAATTTTCATTCATCATCCGTGATTCGGTATTAAAACTGAATGATATCAGGACTGTCAGTGTCAATAGGATACTTTACCAGCAAAGCGGACGAATTTTGCCTTCGTCAGGTACATATAAGCAAATAGAAAAGCTGGTACTGCAAAAGTATTTCTCCAATTTTTATCATGATTTTGAACAGAATCTCCAAGCTGTCAACATCTTAAGCGAACAGCTCAGAGACGCTGCTGAAGCCAACAATGCACTCAAAGCTGAAAACGAACAGCTCAAAGCAGAATTGGAGGCATTGCGAAATCAGACCTCAGAGCCAAAGAATGAATCTCGATAGTCTTTTCCCAAAACCTCCAATGCGTGTTTCCTGACGATGCAGTCACCATTCTGCCCTGTCCCTCTCGTACTGGAGAAACCCTTCCCCAGTGGCTATATTGAACAGTCCGTAGCAAGGCAAGGTCTGGCGGCTTCCCTCATCTTCCTGATAGCTCCCCCGCCCCATCCACCATGAC
>NZ_CAPDXS010000072.1:0-25847 GCF_948601915.1 uncultured Acetatifactor sp.
TTCCCTACACGACGCTCTTCCGATCTCTTTTCAGGATTGATTTCTCTGGGAATCTTCTTCCACGCTTTTCTCATAGCTTTGCGCCTTCTTTTCTGCCATGCTGGGTGCATATGCCCTGAAATGCCCAGCGGCTGTGCAGAGACAGAATTCGCCCCGCCGCTGCACAGCCCACCTTGAATCAACGGTTTCCCATAGCAACATTCACATCAAACAGATAATCCCCCGCTTTGTCCACCTTCCTCTCCTCCGCGAAATGGCAGGCCACGAAATGCCCGGGCTTCACCTCTTTCAGCCCGGGCGGGACCACCTTGCACTTGTCGCAGGCCATGAAGCAGCGGGTGTGGAACTTGCATCCAGAGGGCGGCTTGATGGGGCTGGGGATGTTCCCCTCCAGGAGGATGCGCTCCTTCGTCAGGCTCTCCGGATCTGTGGTGGGGATGGAGGAGAGCAGCGCGATGGTATAGGGATGGCGGGGGTCGCTGAAGAGCTCGTCCGTCTCCGCCACCTCCACCATGTTCCCCAGGTACATGACGCCGATGCGGTCAGAGATATACCGCACTACCGACAGGTTGTGGGAGATGAACAGGTAGGTCAGCCCCTCTTTCTCCTTCAGCTCCTGGAGCAGGTTGATGATCTGGGACTGGATGGACACGTCCAGGGCGGACACGCACTCGTCGCAGACCACGAATTTCGGCTTCACGGCCAGAGCCCTGGCGATGCAGATCCTCTGCCTCTGCCCCCCGGAGAACTGGTGGGGATACCGGTTGTACATATAGTTCTGCAGGCCGCAGGAATTCATCACCTTGAACACATGCTCCTGCATTTTTCTGGAACCGGCCTTGAAAAAGCCATGGGTCACCAGCCCTTCTTCAATGATGCGCCCCACGGTCATACGGGGGTTCAGGGAAGAGTAGGGATCCTGGAAGATGATCTGCAGGTCCTTCCGCAGATGCCGCATCTCCTTGTATTTCAGGCGCTTTAAATCCACGCCATGGTCCAGCATGGCCTCATACCTGGCGAATTCCGCATCGCCCGCATAGAGGGCCTTCAGCTGTCCGATCTTCTCGTCGATTTCGGCTGCGGCGGCCAGGAGGTCTTTCTGCCTGGCGGCCAGGTGGTTTTGCTTCCGGGTGAGCTTCTCTATCTTTGCCTGGAGCCTCTTCCCTTTTTCCGGGGATTTCTCCGGCGGGATTTCCTCCAGCAGACCCTCTCCGGCCTGGATTTCCACGGCGATATCCTCCGCCCGGTGGGCCAGGGCAGCGGCCCGGAAGGTGAGCTTATATTTTTCGGACAGGAGAGCAGCGCCCCGGCGGGTCTCCCTTGCCATGAAGCCGCCCAGAATCTTGGCCGTGCAGTCCAGGGCCGTCCTGGCGTCGCACAGGGCCAGGTTCCTGTCCTGGAGATCGTAAAAGGACGCGGAATCTCCCAGTGCCTCGCACTTTTTCGAAAGCTCCTCCCCACGGGCCGCAGCCCTGCGGTACTTCTCGATATATTTCTCCGCATTGGAAAGGGTGTCCAGCACATAGTCAGGTGCCACCTCCTCCAGAGTCCGCCCGTAATACATGGTGCTTCCCGCGGTCTGCTCATAGAGCTGGAGCAGCACCCGGCCCAGAGTGGACTTGCCGCAGCCGGATTCCCCCACCAGGCCGAAAGTCTCCCCCTGGTAGATGTCCACTGAGATGTCCTCATTGGCCCGGACGTACATCTGCCTGGCGAAGAGGGAGGGCTTCGCCACCGGGAAATACTTCTTCAGGTTCGTGATTGACAGAAGCCTGGTCTTCTGCCGGGACTGCGTCTCGGGCCGGCCGCTGCCGTCAGCCCGGCCGCATGCGGATTGCCTGGTATCGGTATGCTGCACCCTGTCAGTGGTCTTCACGCTGGCCGTGGACTGTGATTTTTCCATGTTCCTCGCTCCTCCTTTCCATTTTGTCCGGGTAGAAGCAGCGTATGAGCTGCCCCTCTGCCACCTGTAGCAATTCAGGCTCCTCCCGGATACATTTCCCGGTACAATACCTGCACCGCGGCGCGAACTTGCACCCCTGTGGGAGATCCAGCGGATGGGGCACCACGCCGGGGATGGGATCCAGCTTGGCCCGCTCGTCATTCAGCCGGGGGTTGGAGTACATCAGCCCCTCCGTGTAGGGATGGCTCTTCTCGCAGTCCGTGAAGATCAGCCTGGCGGGCGCCTGCTCCACCACCTGGCCGCAGTACATAACTACGACATCGTCTGCCATTTCGTTGATGACGCCCAGGTCATGGGTGATGAACATGATGGCGGTTCCGTTCTCTTTCTGCAGATCGTTCATCAGCCGCAGGATCTGCGCCTGGATGGTCACGTCCAGGGCGGTGGTGGGCTCGTCGGCGATCAGGATGTCCGGCTTGCAGGCCAGGGCCATGGCGATCATCACCCGCTGGCGCATGCCGCCGGAGAGCTGGTGAGGATACTGGCGGGCCACCGCCTCGGGATTGGGGATCTGCACCGCCCGCAGCATCTCGATGCATTTCTGTGCCGCCTCCTTTTTCCCCATGTTCTGATGGATCATAAACGGCTCCGATAGCTGCCGCCTGATGGAAAATACCGGGTTCAGCGAAGTCATGGGCTCCTGGAAAATCACGGAGATTCGGTTCCCCCGGATATGGTACATCTCCTGGGTGGACACCTTGGCCAGGTCCTGCCCGGCAAAGGTGACGGTCCCTCCCGCAATATATCCGTTTGCATCCAGCAGCCGCAGCACGCTCATAGCCGTAACGCTCTTCCCGGAACCGGACTCGCCCACGATGCCCAGGGTCCGCCCCGGATAGATAGAATAGGAAACGTCGTTCACGGCTTTCACCGTGCCGTTCCTGGTCTTAAAAAAGGTACGGAGGTTCTTCACCTCCAACAAAGCCTCTGCCATGAATTCCATACCTCCTTGCCCGCCTGGCGGACATCATGTTTTTTCTACGGACTTCGGATCCAGCACGTCCCGCAGCGTATCCCCGATGATGTTGATGCAGATTACCACAACGGAGAGGAACAGCGCCGGGAACACCCATCTCCACCAGAAGGACTGGATCACCAGAGCGCTCCGGGAGCCGTCCAGCATGTTCCCCCAGGTAGGGCGGGGGAGCTGTACGCCGAAGCCCAGGTAGGAGAGGGAGGACTCGGTGAGCATGCAACTGGCGAAATCCAGCGTAACAGTTACCAGAATGACGGATACGATATTGGGCAGGATATGCCGGAAGGCGATTCGGCCCTCTTTCACGCCCATGGAACGGGCGGCGGTGACGAATTCTTTCTCCCGCTCCGCCAGGATCTGGCCTCTCACCAGCCTGGCCAGCCCGGTCCAGGACAGCACTCCCAATATCAGCATGATGATCACGATGCGGGTGTCCTCATGGATGTCAGATGCCTGGAAGATAGCCGACAGGCACAGGGCAAAAGGCAGGAAAGGGATTGCCCCCACGATCTCTGTCAGGCGCATCAGCAGCATGTCCACGGCTCCCCCGAAATACCCGGAGATGCAGCCGATCAGGATGCCGATGATGGTGGAAACGATGACAGCCACGGCCCCTACGGTCATGGTCATCTTGCCGCCGTTCATGATCCGGTTGAACACGTCCCGGCCCATGTCGTCAGTGCCCATGATGTAGCCCTTCAAGCCCCAGCAGTCCACGAATTTTCCGTCCTTGTAGGCATAGTTCTGGAAACCGCTGGCATACACCCTGTCCACGGCGTCTTCCTTGGTCAGCGCCTCCGGAATCTCGCACTGATTGCGATAGTTCTGTCCCCAGGCGTAGACCCTGCCCTGATCCGTGGTCAGCACGAAATGCCTGGTGCCGCCGGAGACCGTGAGGGCATTCTCCCCCTCCGGGAGCTGCGGCTGCGGCTCCTTCATGCCGCTGACCACGATTTCTCCGTCGTCCAGCACCAGCGCCAGGGCGTTGCCGGAGGCCGCGATGTCCACCACCTTCCGGTCCCCGATGTACTCGAACAGGTCCGTGCTGACACTGCGCCCGTTTTCGTCCGGTACGCTGATGATATTGTACTTGGTGCTCTTGCCGCAGACGAAATCGCCGTTCTCGTCGATGCCGTAGATGCCGTCATTGGTAAAGGTGAGCTTCACGAGGGGGCTCTCCTTCTTGCCGTGCTTGATCACGGAGGAGAGGTTGGTGGCGCTCAATCCGTCATTGCCCCAGGCGTAGATGGTGCCGTCCTCCATGAGGATGGCCGTCACCTGGTTGCCGCAGATCAGCTGGCGCACCTGGGAGGCATCTATCGTCCCGCCGTCCATGAGCTCCTCGGGCTGCCTGCGGGCCGCCGCGATCATGGAGCCATCATGCCCGTACTGGCCGTTGTCGTATTCGCCCCAGGCGATGACGCGCCCGTCGTCTGTGATGGCAACGCAGTGGTCGGACCCTGCGGCCACATGGACGACCTTGCTGTTCTTCACCTCATCCGGGATGTTCATCACGTCCCGGGCCGGATCCCCAGAGATATTCACATACTGTCCCCACATGGAGACCTTGCCATCCGTGTCCACGCCGATGGTGAAGGTGCCCTTGGAGGAGATGTCCACCACACCGTCTTTCATGCCGTCGGGCAGATCCATCAGGCTCAGGGTGGGGGCCATATTGGTGTGCAGCATCTCGCTGCCGGTCTCTGTCAGGTCCACCGGCGCAATGGCGGAGCCGATGAAGACGAAGAGGAACATTCCCGCCAGGATGATCGCCGCCCCCGTGGCCAGGGGATTGCGGAAGAAACGTTTCACTGCCAGCTTGCCGGGGCTGTCGAACCGCTCGTCGGCCAAGGTCAGTTCCTTGGAGCCGCCAAAGAACATTCTGCGCAGCCAGCGCAAGGGGGCAGGCCCTTTCCGGGAGGAAGCTTTCTTTTCACTCATTTTTAAGTCCTCCTTTACTTATTCACACGGACCCTGGGGTCTGCCAGGCCGTAAGCGATGTCCACGATCAGGTTGCCCAAGAGCCCCAGAATCACGTAGAACATCTGCAGCAGCAGCACCACCTCGAAGTCCTTGCTGTTCAGGCTGAGTATATAGATCCGGCCCACGCCGTTGAGGCCGAAGATATTCTCGATGACAATGGAGCCGGAAAAAATGCCGATGAACCATCCGATCACCAGCGTGATGATGGGAATCAGGGCATTCCGGAACGCGTGGCTGTAGATGACCGTCTTCTCCACCAGGCCCTTTGCCCGGGCGGTGCGGATACAGTCCAGGGACAGCGCCTCGGACATGGAAGCCCTCACATAGCGGGTCATGCCCCCCAGGGAGGAGAAGGTCATGACGATCAGCGGCAGCGCCATATAGTAGAGCCTGTCCTTCAGTTCGGCCAGGCCGGTATAGCTGGAGCCGGGCGTCTTCATGCCGGAGACAGGGAACCACTTCAGCAGGATGGCGAAGATCCAGATGAACACGATGGAGATGATGAAGCCAGGGATGCTATAGCCGATGATGGTCCCTATCTGGACGGCGGTATCCCGTTTGCTGCCCCTGTGGACAGCACAGAATATGCCTAAGGGAATGGTGACCCCAAGGCCTAAGAAGGTTGCGAAGATATTGATGAACACTGTGTTCTTCAGCGGATCCGCCAGCACTTCCCTGGCGCTGCGGTCGAATGAATAGCTGTATCCCAGGTTCCCCTGGAGGATCCCGTTGTATTTTCCGTTGATAGGCGCCAGGCCGATCCAGCCCAGATACCGCACTACGACGTTCTGATCCGTCCCCAGCTCCCGGCGCAGCTCCTCCACCTTTGCCTGGTAGAGCTCGGCCGCGTTTTCCGTGGTCTTCAGTCCCTTTCTGTAGGGCTCCGCCTCCGCCACGGCCCGGTCATAGGGAATGAGAGAGTAGACGAAGAACATGAGGAAGGAGAGGATCAGAAGGACTATGGCCATGTAGCCCAATCTTTTCAGTATATATTTGCCCATATCATACCCCATTTCTGATTATTTGCACGGGCCTGTGCATTTGAGAATGGGGCAGTCGCTTTGACGGCTGCCCCATGTCCTTGCTGTAACCGATTGAATTCAAATCCGCAGCCTTAGAAACCCTTTACGTTCGCGTACAGCAGCGCCGCGGCCGGACCGCGGAAGGGGCTGGTCTGGAAGTTCTCGATCTTTGCATTGTATACGTCATAGTAGAAGTTGGAATACAGCGGGATGTCGGGCATCAGCTCGTTCCATCTCTCTACATAGCCCATGTACCACTGGTTGAACTCGTCCTCTGTGGCGGCATTGTACACCATAGCCATGGACAGATAGTCCATGCCGAGCTTGTCGCCGCTTGCCGCTACGGCCTCCTCATAGGAGAGCTTATCGGCCTTCAGGTCATAAGGGAAGTCGATGTCGTAGGGATCGTAGAGCTTGTTGGAGGAATTGGTGAACCATGCGGGGTCGTGGGACCACTGGTATGAGGTGTCCAGGTTGGTCAGCGCGGAGAATCCGGTAGCCAGGTTGTACATCCCATAGGTAGGGGTTCCGTTGTAACCGTAGGTGGGCTCACGGTAGATCTCGCCCAGCAGCTTGTCGAAATCGCCTGTGGTAGCGCGCACCACCATGCCCGCAGCGGCCAGGTCGGAGCTGTTGGCCAGAGTGGTGGAGATCAGGTCGGTGACTTCATTGGGGGAAGAACCGAACCAGTTGATGGCCAGAGGCATATAGTACTCGCCGTTGACTTCCACGGTCTGATAGGTGACGCCGTCCGTATTGGAAACGGAGGCGTAGGTCTTGTTGATGCCGTCTAAGACATTCGCCTCGTCGGCGGTGAGCTTCTTGTAGCGGACCGCGTCAACGCCCTCTGCGCCCTCTTCGTAGGCTTCGCCCTTGGAGTTGTAGATCCAGCCGCCGTCCTCCAGGACTTTCTTGGCAGTCTCGGGAGAGAAGGAGTAGTCGATGAGCTCGATTTCATCCTGTACGGCCCTCCAGGGGGCCAGGTCGGGGCTGTAAGGGCCGTCTACTACAACTCCGTAGCCGCCTGTGAAGGTCTGGCAGAACTCCGTGCGGTTCAGCAGGTACGTGACCGCCTGGCGGACCTCCTGGAACATGGTGGGGCCGAAGTCGCAGTCGAACTGAATTTTGCCGTAGCCGGCTCTCTGATAGTGGACCTCGGTGAAATTCTCGCCGTCCACCACTGCCAGGGCCGCCGTGGTATCCTTGCCGCCGGTTACGCCGCCCAGGATATCGGTACCGCCTGTGGTGAGCATCTCCAGCTGGGTCTCCTGGGTCAGCTTCACATACACGATGGTCTCGATGGAGGGAACCTGTCCCTCATAATTGCCCTTGAACGCGGGATTGATGGTCATGGTAGCCTGCTTGGTGGAGGCGTCCCAGTCGGAGACCACATAAGCGCCGGAGAAGGGATACTTCGTCAGGTCATAGCGGTTCGCCTCGATCTCCGCAGCCTTCACATAGCTGTCTCCGTTCTTCTCATAGAAGCTCTCGCTTAAGTACACGCCGTTGCCATCGTCTAAAATATCCACGCCCTCGCCCAGCACCAGTCCCAGGGGAGCGGGATCCACCGCGGCATAGGTATAGGCAAAGTAGTACGGATAGTAATCGGATGACACGGTAAAGGAGAAGCTGTAATCGCCCAGCAGGCGGATGCCTGTGAACTCCTTGGAGGTGCCTTCCGCTTCCTCGCCGGTGTAGTCATGGAACTCCTGATAGCCGACGAATGCCATGCCGCTGGTGCCGGGCCGTCCGGCCTCCATGCTCACGGGGGATGCAAAGGAGAGGGTGGTGGCAAGGTAGTTCTTGGCCGTGATAGGGGTGCCGTCGCTGAAGGTCAGGCCCTCGTTGATCTCCACGGTATAAGTGGCGGTGCCGTCCTCATTCTCCGTCTCCGTATGGCTCTTTACGGCAGTGTCGTTCCAGACCAGGTTCCCGTCCTCGGCGACCTCCTGGGTGCCGTAGCCGATGGTCAGACGCCCGATGTCCTGGTCGGAGGCGCCTACGGAGCTGGTGCCCCAGCCGGGGAAGCGGAAATCCCCTGTCAGGTCGGTGGTGTTGCCCATGATGACCTTGTTCTCAAAGGTGCCGTCCGCCACAACGGAACCGCCCTCAGTGCTTTCCTCGGCATCTGCCTCGGAGCTTTCGCTGGGCTCCTCAGAGCTTTCCTCTGGAGTTCCCTCCTCAGAAGTCGGCTGGCTGGATGCCCCGCTGCCGTCAGCCGGGGGGGTATCTCCATTGCCGCAGGCGGCCAGGCCAAAGGCCATGGCGGAAGCCAGCAGAAGTGCAAGTAACTTCTTTCTTTTCACAATTTTTTCCTCCTATCTGTTTTTCCGGTATCTGCCTGTGTCTCTTGGATACTTGTATACAGAAAAACACAACAGGATACCAGTATCATTCAGTATAAATTACACTCACATCCCTCAAAATGCCCGTCGCCTGGGTGAAGTCACCGCATCCGGTGGTTTCCCGTCCCAGAATTCACACTTTTTTCCTCCGGCCGAATCTGGACTTTTCCTGGTTCACTTGCTATAATCCGCTTGCAAATGGTAAGAATATTTTACAAATTTGCGCTACAAATGAGGAAAGAGGTGTTGAGAGTATGGCATCATTGAAGAGAATCGTCCACAAAAGCGGCAGAGTGGTCTATCGCATCGTAATCTGTCTGGGATATGACGCACAGGGGAATAAGCTGGTGAAGAACCTGACCTATTCCGTGAACCAGTCCGCCACAAAGCGGCAGCAGGAAAAGGAAGCCCTGAAATATGCCATGGATATGGAGGACAGGATCAAGTATGGGTACGGCTGTGACGGCGCGAAGCTGAACTTTGAGGAATTCGCCGGAAAATGGCTTGCGGAAATGAAAGAGGAGCTGGCCTGCGGAACCTACATCGGATACGAGCAGTTGCTGCGCAGCAGAATTCTTCCTTTTTTCAGGACATATAGGCTGGCCCAAGTGAGGACGGCGGACATCGAAGCCTTTTATGGCACATTGGCCGACACCTACTGCCCGGGGACGATCAAGCGCTATGCCAATGTGCTGAGCGGCATCTTTTCAGCGGCCCTCCGCCAGAACCTGATTGCGGGAAATCCCTGTAGAGAAGCCAGGAAGCCCAGGAAGAAGCAAAAGGAACAGGAGGAGCAGCTCCGTTATTTTACGCCCAGGCAGTCGCTGATGTTCCTGAAATCCCTGAGCATCCCTTATCCCGTACCCACCCAGTTTCGGGTATTCTTCACCCTGTCCATCTTCTGCGGCTTCCGAAAAGGAGAGACCCTCGCTCTGTGCTGGGAGGACATCGACCTCGACAGGCTGGAGATTTCCATCACCAAGGCAATCGGGCGGACGGAAAGCGGCTTTGGACTCAAGCAGCCGAAAAACCGCACATCCCTGCGCAGGGTGCCTTTTCCAGAGAGCATACTGCCGCTCCTTGCGCAGTACCGGGAGGAATACGATGCTCACAGG
Organism: uncultured Acetatifactor sp.; assembly: GCF_948601915.1. Taxonomy (NCBI): domain Bacteria; kingdom Bacillati; phylum Bacillota; class Clostridia; order Lachnospirales; family Lachnospiraceae; genus Acetatifactor; species uncultured Acetatifactor sp. The sequence continues at coordinate 9,405 of NZ_CAPDXS010000072.1, forward strand.
CTTGCGCTAGGCGATGGCTGGCAGGGAAATGGCAATCTGTTCACCCGCTCTGACGGCAGCCTCATGGGACACACTACGGCTTATCAATATTTCGTCAGACATCTGACGCGGTACAATAGATGGGTCAGGGAGCAGGACGAGGCGGCAGCGGCACAGGGGCTGGAGGAGCTGCCCGCCATACCGCTCCACGGGCTGCGGCATTCCTGTGCCACCCTTTTGAATTACTTAGACATGAACATCGTGGATATCTCAAAATATCTGGGCCATGCAAGCTGCTCCACCACCATGAACATTTATGCCCATAGCTTCGAGGAGCAGAAGAGGGTGGCCAGCCGGAAACTGGATGAATTCCTACAGTCGAATAGATGAAGATTGGATGAACTGTTCGATGCTTTCCGCTTTTGCCGCGGCTTTCAGCCATTGATTCAAGGTATCCATATTTTTTTCGGACCGGATTTTCTTTGATAGTTCAGAGGGAACATCGCCCAAACCATTTAGCAAAAGCAGGATACTTTGGGCTGTTCCCTCAATCCGCCCCTCAGCCTGTCCCTCAATCCGTCCCTCAGCCCTGCCCTCATTTCGCACATACTCATCTTCAGCCCACCGATCCCGTCGGGCCTTTAAGCGCTCCTCATAAAGAAACCGGAGCGTCCTGGCGAGGCTCATGATCCTCAGCTCCTCTATGGCTTCCCGGATGCCAGCATTTTTTATCTTAATCATCTCTAAATCCTCCTCTGCCGTTGCATTGAATAGCCGAATCCAGTCATCCAGCCCGTCGGTTTCCCCCAGCGGCTTGCGCAATTCGACAATATGCAGCTCAAATAAATCCGTCAGTTCCTTTCCGCCTTTGGTACGCAGCCTATACTCGGTATGGTATTCTTCCCCTTGCGTCAGATTAAAATCCAATAGACTGATACTGATACATTTGCGCAACCTGTCATAATTCTGCCCGGCGAACAGATCCTCCGTGTACAGCCTGGCCAGGTAGAACAGCTTCCACCAGCCAGAAAACCCCTGCTCTGCAAATAAATGTGAGTAAAAGCATAGATTTTCTGATGTTAGAGTACCTGATTGAAACGATCAGCCATGAATTTAGAAAGTATTATGCTTTGTTTCTATTCTACCATATCCCATAGTTTTGTCAATCCTAGGCGTTATGTCTATTTTCTTGTACAATTCATTTCGGATTTTAGTGGTATTTTAAGCAAATATGCGGAAAGGAAGCATTTCCCTTGCATGATTGCCATGCCAGAAAGTCTGAAATAACCTGACTTTTCAACATATTTCATAAGTATTTTCGATAAAAGTCAACTTTTCCGCACTACAGTATAGAAGAAAAATCTTGACAATTACATAAGTGTAATTTATACTGAATTATGTTGATTGCATACAATGATACACTATTATGCCCAGATGCCGTTTTTACAGGCCTAGACGATTCGGGAGAATAAAGTGTAGAGGTGCGTGTGACAATTTAGAATGAAAGAGGAGGAAAAAACATGAAAAAAGTAAACAAAGCGCTCGCCCTTGTTCTGGCGGCGGCCATGATGACCGTCACGGCCTGCGGCAACGGCGAGAGCGGCGGATCTTCCGATGCGGCATCGACGCCCTTGGACAGCGAGAGCGAAAGCTCTTCCGAAGTATCCGCATCCGAGTCGGAGCCGTCCGACAGTGGGGCCACGGAGATCGTGGTGGACAACACTCCGGCGGCCGAAGTGAACACCCTTGAGAATTTCGACGCTGCGAATTATGGGCCTGAGTCCGACGAGGTCTATGACCTGATCCTGGGCGATTTCTATGCGCTCTATCAGGAGGCGCTGGCAGAGGTGGATCCCAGCGCCCGTATGGGTAAGATGGCCGTGGCAGAGGCTAAGTTCCTCGAGGCCGGACTGGGCGTGCCCATGCAGAACAATACAGGCGGTTCCGGCATCTCCAAGGTCATCCCCCGTTCCGTTCCGACGGTTACATGGGGCTTTGACCAGACCTACCGCGGCTACAAGAACCTTCTTGTGGTGAACGAGAGGCCCCTGACGCCGGATGAGCGCGCCGAGGCCACCTCGCTGTGGAGCTCCAAAGTCGGCACCGGCGAAGCCTGGCAGGCTCTGGTTGACTGGGCAACGGAGAAGGAGCTGACCCTCAACGATAACATTACGCTTACTTACAGCACCACACCCCAGACCTGGGACATGCTGGGCACGGCTCAGGCTGCCAGCGGTGAAGTGATTTCCCCTACCTGGGACGGTCTCCTGACCTATGACAACGAGAACATACAGCAGCCCGGCCTTGCCGAGAGCTATGAGGTGTCCGAGGACGGCCTCACCTATACCTTCCACATCCGCAAGGGCGTGAAGTGGGTCACCAGCCAGGGCACTGAGGTGGGCGAGGTCAAGGCCGACGACTGGGTGGCCGGTCTGCAGCATGCCTGCGACACCAAGGCCGGTCTGGCGGATCTGATTTACGGCACAGTGAAGAACCTGCAGCAGTACGGCACCGGCGAAATCAGCGATTTCAGCCAGGTGGGCGTCAAGGCGCTGGATGATTACACCCTTGAGTACACGCTGGAGACCAATGCTCCCTGGTTCCTCACCCTCACCGGCTACAGCGCGCTTGCTCCCCTGAGCCGCGACTACTATACCTCTCAGGGCGGTAAGTTCGGCGCAGAGTTCGACAGCGCCGATTCGGGCTATCTGTACGGCACCGACCCGGAGCATATCGCGTACTGCGGCCCTTACCTGATCAGCAACTATACCTACCAGAATACCATCAGCTATGCGGCTAACCCGGCTTACTGGGATGCCGAGAATGTCCATAACAAGACGATTACCAGGCGTTACGCCGATGGCACGGATCCTCTGTTCGGTTGGAATAATTTCCTGGACGGCACGTTCTACAGCGTGACAGTGTCCTCTGCGGTGCGCCCCCTGGCGGAGCAGCAGGCTTCAGAGATTGACCCGGAAAAGAACTATGTGGAAGCTTACTCTTATTCCAGCCATGAGAGCACGACGGCTATCATGAACTGGACTAATGTGAACCGCTATGCGCACTCCAACCTTTACAACGATGCTTCTGCCATGGTTTCCAAGAAGACCGTGACGGATGCCCAGCGCACGAAGGCCGCTATGAGGAACCAGAATTTCCGCATGGCGCTGGCCCTTTCCTATGACCGTTTCGCTTACATGAGCGTCATTTACGGTGAGGAAAATGCCTACGGCCAGATGACCAACTCCTACGTGCCCGGAAACTTCGTCACCGCCACCAAGGAATTTACGGTGGATATCGCAGGCACCGCCACCACATTCCCGGCCGGTACTCAGTACGGTGAAGTCCTTCAGGCGGCGATTACCGCTGACGGCTATCCGATGAAGGTCTGGAATCCCACGGGAGCTGACGGAGCCGGTTCCAGCTTCAGCTTCGACGGCTGGTACAATCCGGAGGCGGCCGGCGAATATCTGGCTAAGGCCGTGGAGGAGCTTGCCGCGGAGGGCATCGAGATTTCCGCGGAGAATCCGATTTACCTGGATATGCCTTACGATGATTTCGACACCACGGTTTCCGCTGCTCAGAACGCAGTGAAGCAGTCCTATGACGCAGCTTTCGGCGGTATGGTCATCGTGAACCTGGTAGCGAAGGGCGACAGCGATACCGGAAGCGATGCGGCCTATAACCCGACTGCGGGGTACATGATGAATTACGATTTGGGCGGTCTGACAGGCTGGGGCCCTGACTACGGGGATGCGCAGACCTATCTTGACACTGTCATTCCGAATGGCTACGAATGTATCACGTGGGGTATCTACGGTTCATAAAGCCCCGATGTTCCTGAGACTTGACAATGCTCACAGGGGGACGGGTATACCCGCCCCCCTGTGGCTGTTTTAAACAGGCCGGAGACCATCCCCGCGACCGGCTGCGGGAAACCATGTAAGAGAGGTGAGGGAGTTATGGGCAGATATGTAATCAAACGACTGCTGCATGGCCTATTTTCGACTGTGATGGTGATTTTTATCGTCATGATACTCGTCTACGGGCTGATGGACAGGATGAAGATATTCAAGACGGACGGCCAGTTCACCAAGCAGCTCAATAACCAGAGAGTCACGTATATGCATCAGAAATGGGAGGAGTACGGCTATCTGGACTACCTTCCGTACAGTGACTATCTCGCGATGCTCCAGGAGAGCGGGGAGATAGACGAGGCGGCCCGCAGCGCTTTATCCAGCATCGGCCGGTCTGCGGACGGGAGCGACGATTCCCCGGAGGTGGCGGAATACGTGGCGAAGTTTAACGATTACTGCAGAGAAGAGGGCTACACCGTGACCCGGCTGGACGCCATCATATCGAAGAACAGGCTGGCCACAGGTGGGGGCCAGGTGCTTTTCGCTTATAAGGAGAAGAATGTGCTCTCGCGCCTGTGGAAGTATTTCACGGGCATATTCGAGATTGATAATATCCATAAGGTGCCGGAGGATCAGGACATCGGCGAAAGAGGACTGACCTTCACGCTTTACGATCCGGTGTACGGCGGGGAGAAATTTTCACCGGCCATCATCGGCAATGGCACCATCCACAGATATCTGCTGTATTTTGACGATCAATTCCCCTATATACACCAGAACTTCCTGAATCTCCATCTGGGAGCCTCCTACTCGGTGACCAGGGGCGTGGAGGTATTCAACAGCATGACCCAGGGGCAGGGCTCCTACCGCCAGTTTCCCCTGACATATCCCACGGGGCTGACGGAGAACAGCGCGGACAATCTGCACACGGCGGTGTACGTGGCAGGTTCCAGGGAGGCCAATGTCATGTACCAGCAGAGGTACACAGACGATTATACGAATGTTCAGACATTCCGCAACAATAAGTCCCGTATGGGCTATTCCTTTGTGATCGGCATCATCTCCACCCTCCTGGTCTATCTCCTGGGGCTGCCCATCGGCGTGCTGATGGCGCGGTACAAGGAAGGCCTGCTGGACAAGTTCGGCACGCTGTATATCATGTTCATCTCCGCGGTGCCGAGCCTGGCGTATATCTTCATCTTCAAGGGCATAGGGCGGGCCATGGGGCTGCCATGGACATTCGACATGGACGCTGAGACCCGGCTGATGTACGTGCTGCCCATCGTGTCCCTGGCGCTGCCCTCCATCGCAGGCATGATGAAGTGGATGCGCCGCTATATGATCGACCAGATGAATTCGGATTACGTGAAGTTTGCCCGTGCCGGCGGCATGTCGGAGACGGAGATATTCTTCAAGCATGTCATGAAGGTGGCGGCGATTCCCATTTTCCAGGGGATACCGGGTTCGCTCCTGTTCGCCATGACGGGCGCACTGATTACCGAGCGCGTCTATCTGGTTCCCGGCGCGGGCGGCCTGCTGATTGACGCCATCAACCAGTACGACAACTCGGTCATCGTAGGCGTGACGCTGTTTTACACGGTGCTGTCGGTGCTGTCCCTGATTCTGGGCGATGTGGTGATGGCGACGGTTGACCCGAGGATTTCCTTTACAGAGAAAGCGAGGTGAGCGCAGTGGAAGATTTCAGCAGGAAATACAATCTGTCGGACGAGGAGTTGTTCTCCCGCATCAATAATGACGAACTGGCCTCTGAGAGAATCACCGCGCCGCGCTATTCCTACTGGAAGAGCGTGTTCCGCGTGTTCTTCCGCAAGAAGATCAATGTGGTAGTGCTGGTGATCCTGGCGGTGCTGATTACCTTCGCGTATCTCTATCCCACAGTGATCGGGTACGACGACCAGGTGAATCCGTACCTCTACGTGAATGAGCGGGGCGGCCAGCATCTGACGCCCTCCGCGGCCATCGAGCGCTACGGGTTCGATATAAAATGGCTGTTCGGCGCAGGCGGGACGGGCGCGTCCACATTCGACTCGGTGTGGAACGGCTCCCGGATTTCCGTATCCCTGGCCGTCATATGCGCGGCCATCAACATGACCATCGGCATCCTGCTGGGGGCAATCTGGGGATTCTCCCGCAAGGTGGACATGATCATGAACGAGGTCTACAATATCCTGGGGAATATCCCGGGGACGCTGTTCACCGCGGTGATGGTCATGGTGTTCTCCCCCAGCTTCTGGACGCTGGTCTTCGCCATGACGATCATGGGATGGCTGGGCATGGCCTACTATATCCGGACGCGGGTCATCATCATCCGCGACCATGAGTACAACCTGGCCAGCCGTTGCCTGGGCACCAGCATCTTCAAGATTGCCATGAAGAACATCCTGCCCTTCATGACCAGCGTCATCGTGCTGGAGATTGCCGCCGCTATCCCCGGCTACATCTCCTCGGAGGTATTCCTCTCCTATATCGGGCTGGGCATGAGCGAGGTATCCCTGGGCCGTCTCATTTATGAGGCGCAGAATGCTATGGTGACCCCTGGATGGGGCTGGGAATTCTGGACTCCCGTGGCGGTGGCTTCGGTCATCACCGTGGTGCTCTACGTGACCGGCCAGAACCTGGGAGACGCGTCCGACCCCAGGACGCATATGTGAGGAGGGCATTCAGATGGAAGATAAGAAAGTATTGCTCTCGGTGAAAAACCTCCATGTGAAGTTCCGGGTCCGCGGCCGCATCCTGACCGCCATCCGCGGAATCGACCTGGATATCTATGAGAATGAATCCATCGCCATCGTGGGCGAGTCCGGATCCGGCAAGTCCGTGCTGACGAAGACCTTCGCCGGCATGACGGACTCCAACGGATTCATCGATGAGGGCAGATTGATTTTAAACGACCCGGAGCTGGCTGAGACATATGTGAAGCTGACGTCGGGAGGGAGACAGCTGATGAAAAGCACGCTCTCCCGCCTGAACAGCATTTCCGGCTATGAGCTGGGCGTGGAGACATATCGGAAGATGAGAGAGCTGGAGGCGGAGAAGAAGAGCCGCGAGTCCCTGAGCGAGGAAGAACGGGCGGCCATCGAGAACGAACTGGGCGACATGAAGTTCAAGAGGGCGAATCTCTTTAACGAGAAGCAGACCTATGACCCCCGCCATGAAAAGGACCGCATCAAAGCCGCGGACCGGATGCTGAAGGAATACGGCGAGAAGATCAAGGCGCTGGAGAGCAAGGAGGCCGCGGAGGAAAAGGCCCGCAAGGCTGAAGCGGCAAAGGACACCGCTTTCATCCAGCGTTACAATAAGCAGATGGCCGAACTGAAGGCCAAGTACGAGCAGGAGATCAAAGGGCAGATTTCCGAGGAGACGAAGAAGCGCAATGAAATCCTGAGCAAAGAGATTCACCTGTCGGTGGGACGTTACGGTCTGATGAAGCGTCTCCAGCTTACCTTTAAGCTTCTGGCAGTCTTGAAGCAGGCCATGCAGACCGGCGTGGACTTAGACGATGAGGAGCAGCGCAACGCTGTCTTCGACAAGGTGGCATTCCGCGTGAAATACCTGGACGAAACATCGGATCGTCTGCACGGGATTTGTGTGCTGAACCTGGCGAATGTGAAGTACGCCCGGGACTGGCAGCAGATTCGCGGACGCCGTATCGCCACGGTGTTCCAGGATCCCATGACCAGCCTGAACCCCATTGTAACCATCGGCAAGCAGATTACCTCTGTCATCATGCGCCATCAGGGGTGTTCCGAGACGGAGGCCAGACGGCGGGCCATCGAGCTGATGCATAAGGTGGGCATCCCCAACGCGGAGTCGCGCTTCGATGACTACCCGTTCCAGTATTCCGGGGGCATGAGGCAGCGTATCGTCATCGCCATTGCCCTGTCCTGCCAGCCGAAGATACTGATCTGCGACGAGCCGACCACGGCTCTGGACGTGACGATACAGGCACAGATCCTACAGCTGATCAAGGATCTCCAGAAGGAGTTCGGTTTCACGACGGTGTTCATCACCCACGACCTGGGGGTGGTGGCGAACGTGGCGGACAGGGTGGCGGTGCTCTATGCCGGGCAGATGGTGGAAGTGGGCACGGCGGAGGAGGTCTTCTACGACCCGCGCCATCCGTATACCTGGGCGCTTTTGTCCAGTCTGCCGCAGCTGGCCCAGCGTAACACGGAGCTGTATTCCATCACGGGCACGCCGCCTTCCCTGTACAACAGCATCACGGGCGACGCGTTCGCGCCCCGTAATCCGTACTGCCTGAAGATTGATACGCTGGAGGAGCCGCCGATGTTCAGGGTGACGGACACGCATTACGCGAAGACATGGCTGCTGGATCCGCGGTCGGCGAAGGTGGAGAAGCCGGAGGGCATCCGGGATATCCACAATAAGCTGATGGAAGCGTTCAATATCTAGGGGAGGAAGGAAAGATGGCAATTATAAAGACAAAGAAAAAAGGCCGTTCCCTCTTCCCGGAGCACGGCCCGAAGGCGGAGAACGGAAAAGAGATACTGCTGTCCGTAAAGGACATCGACATCACGTTCGGCAGCGGCGACACAGCCGTCCGCGCAGTCACGGACGCGTCCTTCGACATTTACAAGGGCGAAACATTTTCACTGGTCGGCGAATCGGGATCCGGCAAGACCACCATCGGGCGGGCGGTCATCCGCGTGAACCCGCTGGCGGCCGGGGAAATCCAGTACAAGGGCGTGCGCATTTCCGGGAAGATTCCGCATGCGCTGGACAGGGAGGTCATCCGCAACGTGCAGATGGTGTTCCAGGATCCGGCGGCGTCGCTGAACGAGCGCGCCACGGTGGACTACATCATCTCCGAGGGACTTTACAACTTCGGCCTCTTTGAGAACGAGGCCGACCGGGTGCAGAAGGTGGAGCGCATGATTCATGACGTGGGGCTCCTGCCCGAGCACCTGACCAGATACCCCCATGAGTTCTCCGGCGGGCAGAGGCAGCGTATCGGCATCGCCCGGGCCATGGTCATGGAGCCGGAGCTGGTGGTGGCAGACGAGCCCATATCGGCGCTGGACGTGTCCATCCGGGCCCAGGTGCTGAACCTGATGAAGAAGTTCCAGAAGGAGAAGGGCGTCACCTACCTGTTCATCGCTCATGACTTGAGCGTGGTGCGTTTCATCTCCGACCGCATCGGCGTCATCTACAAGGGGCGCATCGTGGAGGTGGCGGAGGCGGAGGAGCTGTTCAATTTCCCGCTGCATCCCTACACCCATTCCCTGATCTCCGCGATTCCGATTCCGGATCCGCAGCTGGAGAAGAACAAGGTGCAGTATATCTACGATCCCGCTATCCACGACTACAGCACGGATAAGCCGGAGTTCGTGGACATCGGCCATGACCACTGGATTTATGGCAATAAGGCTGAAATCGAGAAGTATAAGGCGCTGCGTGAGAAGGGCGAGCCGGTGAAGGCCGTCAACATCATCTCGCCGGAGGAGACGGAAAAGTTCGCCAAGGCGCGCAAGACCACTGAGGAGGCGCAGGCGAAGAAGGTGGCAAAGGATCTGGAGGAATTCCTGCAGGCCCCGCCCCGTGATACGGGAAGCATCTGGTACACGCTGGTGTCTTTCTTCCTGCCAATCCTGGGCCTGATTGGAGGAGCGGTATTCAAGCATTTCCATTACAAGAGAAATGCCAGGTCGTGCTTTAAGGGGGCTATCCGGGGCTTTATCGTCCTGGGTGTCATCCTGGCTCTGTTCCTGCTGCTGTTGATTTTGGCGGTGATATAGACCTGTATTCACTAAAGTCTGTCAGGTTGTTGGATTTATGAACGGAAAGCATCATGAACCGGCGGCAGATTTGACCGTATGTGCGTGTAGGAGAGATTTCAATATCCCCAAGAGGGGCCTGGCGCTTCCCTTGGGGATAAAAATTTTCATCATAGAAAGATAGCGGATAAAAGGGGGTGCTGTCACAGATTCATCTGTGAAAAATCGATTTCCAGATCTTCATAGATTCCCGCTTTCACCTTTTCCTTCAGGGTGAAGTCCGTCATTTCGTCATGCTCAAAGTCATAGACCGTAATCAGGTCCCGCTCATAATCAACGATCCAGTATTCCCGGACGCCCGCAGTCCTGTATTTGAACAGCTTCTTATTGTAGTCCATGGGGCGGCTTGTGGGGGAGACGACTTCGATGATCCAATCCGGCGCCCCTTTGCAGCCTTCCTCAGTGAGCTTCTCCTTATCGCATATGACAGAGATGTCAGGCTCTACGTAAATCCGGTCGTCTGCATTCAGGAATACGGCAAACGGGGCGGGGAAGACTTCGCAGTCCCCATTGTTCTTTCCTATATAATCCCTTATACGGAAGGCCAATTCCATTAGAATTCTTTGATGCATCATACCGGGCGCTGCCATCATATACAGCTCGCCGTCGATCAATTCGGCCCTTTTCCCCTCCGGCAGATTATTGATATCATCCATCGTGTAGTATTCCGGTTGCTTTGCTGCTAAACTCATTTCGCCACCTTTCTTTCAGCCGGTGGGGCAAGCTTTTACCGTAGCTCCCGGGGGAACTGTCCGAATCTCCTGCCAGGCTGAAGCTGTCACTGTCTGTGTGCCCTTATATGAATCTGATTATACCAGAACAGGGGGGGAACTACAATACTGAAAAACCATGCCCGGGGCAGTCTGCTTCGGGAAAAGTAATGAGATTCCCTCTGAGCGCTTCCCTCTGGACGGAAATATCGCTTGACGGGAAGCGGGCATAGTGATACTGTAGGTACGATATGTTTTTTTTTGAGGCGTTTGGGAGGAAGCGGTATCTGAGGAGGTTTGACTATGAGAAAGAAGCTGCTGTTTGTGATTGGCGGGATAATACTGGCTGTGGGAATCGTCCTGGGCGGGATAAAGCTATACCGGATTCAGGACAGGAACCAGTGCGGCATCCTGCTGGCTTTCGACGACTATAATGCGGATAACTGGGCGGGATATTTTGACCTGTTCGACAAGTACGGCGTAAAAGCCACTTTTTTCATCTGCGCCAACGAACCGACGGATTTTTGCTATGACGCGCTGGAAAGAGGACATGAGATAGCTTTCCACACCGCCGGACATCAGGAACTGACAGCGCTGAGCGAGGAAGAAGTATACCAGCAGGCGATTGACCCGATAGAGGTCTTTCGGGACGGAGGAATCGAGCTTTCCACCTTCGCATATCCAAAGGGGAGCCGCAATGAGGAGCTGGACGAGAAGCTCCTCGGGCATTATAAGGTTCTGCGTGGGGCGTATTTCCTACAGATTACCGACAAGCACCAGTTCAAGGAGGGATATGTGGAATCCCTGTCTCTGGATAATGGGAACTACAGCTCGCAGGAACAGTATGAGGCGCAGATTGATGATATCCTGGCGAATCTCAAGGCGGGAAAAGGAAGAGTGGTGTCGCTGTACTCCCATGCCATAGGAGCCGGTGATTGGAGCATAACGGAGGACAGGCTTCTGTACCTTCTCCGGAAAGCCAAAGAGATGGGATTGCAGTTCTATACGTTCCAGGAGCTCCAGAATTGGTAGACTGCGGAAAAATGATGCGGAAAAAACGGACAAAAAATGTAAATAATGGTTGCTTTTCTCTGGGGACTGTGTTAAGATAGCCAATATATGAAATGCGAGATACGGTTTCCGGTGGATAAAACCCTCTCATGAGGGCAGGGAGACCATAGGAGGTGTGGGACAGTTGGGAGCCTTAAAGATTATACTGACAATTTTATTCATCATCATATGCATAGCGCTTGTTGTGTTGGTATTGATGCAGGAGGGCAAGTCGGCGGGACTTGGGGCCATCAGCGGAGCCGCTGAGACTTACTGGGGCAAGAACAAAGGACGCTCCATGGAGGGCCTCTTGGTAAAGCTTACCAAGATATTGGCCGCATTGTTCATGATTCTTGCGGTCATACTGAATCTGAACGTATTTTAAGATACGTAGAAAAGACACTCTTGCGGATGCGGCAAGAGTGTTTTTATATTCACCTGCAAAAAGCGGGTATGGGGTATAGCAGGATATGGGAAATATGAGTCAGAAAGCGTGGGACGCCAGGAAGAAGATCATCTGTGAGCTGGTCAGCGATTCCATCTACGTCCCCATGAAAGAGAAGGAGATGGCCGCCTTCATGCAGGTGGCCAAAGAGGACAGGGAGGACTTCCGCGCAATCCTGCGGGAGCTCCTGGAGGAGGGGAAGCTGGCCCTCACCCCAAAAGCGAAATATGTCAAAGGCAACGGCCGTGCCCTGACAGGAACCTTCATCAGCCATGCCAAGGGCTTCGGCTTCGTGGAGATAGAGGGGCGCAAAGAGGACCTGTACATCCCGGAGGACAAGACCGGCGGCGCCTTCCACAAGGACACCGTGGAGGTGGCACTGCTGCCTGAGTGCGAGGGGAAGCGGCAGGAGGCCCAGGTAGTCAGGATCGTCGCCCGGGGCATGAAGCAGATCGTGGGCACCTATGACAGGGCAAAGGAACACTACGGATTCGTAGTCCCGGACAACAATAAGCTCCCCCAGGACATCTTCGTGCCAAAGGAGCATTCCAAAGGGGCCATGAGCGGCCACAAGGTGGTGGTGGACATCACCGACTACGGCAATGACAGGAAGAGCCCCGAGGGCAGGGTGGTGGAGATTCTGGGCCATATCAACGACCCCGGCGTGGACATCATGTCCATCGTCCGCGGCTATGAGCTGCCGGTGGAATTCTCTACGAAAATCATGAACCAGGTGGAGCGGGTGTCCCAGGAGGTGTCCGAGGCGGACATGGCCGGGCGCAGGGATCTGCGGGACGTGGTCATGGTCACCATCGACGGCGAGGACGCCAAGGACCTGGACGATGCGGTCAGCGTCGCCTTCGACGGGGAGAGATACCGTCTGGGCGTCCACATCGCGGACGTGACCAACTATGTCCAGGAGAATTCCGCCCTGGACAGGGAGGCCCTGAAGCGTGGCACCAGCGTGTACCTGGTGGACAGGGTGATCCCCATGCTGCCCCACGCGCTGTCCAACGGCATCTGCTCCCTGAACGCGGGTTCGGACAGGCTGGCCCTGAGCTGCCTGATGACCGTGGAGCCGGACGGGGAGATTTCCGATTACGAGATCTGCGAGTCCGTGATCCGGGTGGACAAGCGCATGTCCTACACGGTGGTGAAAGAGCTGCTGGAGGACGAGGGCCTTGCGGAGCGCGAGGAGGCCTACGGGCAGTATAAGGAGCTTGTCCCGATGTTCCGGGAGATGGAGAAGCTGGCCGCCATACTGCGGGAGAAGCGCCGCAAGCGGGGCTCCATCGATTTCGACTTCCCGGAGTGCAAGATCCTCCTGGACAGGGACGGCCATCCCACGGAAATCAAGCCCTACGAGCGCAATGTGGCCACGGATATCATAGAGGATTTCATGCTGGCGGCCAACGAGACCATAGCCCAGCATTTCTACTGGATGGAGCTGCCCTTCGTCTACCGCATCCACGATGTGCCGGACGGGGAGCGCATCCAGAAGCTGGCCGCGTTCATCAACAATTTCGGCTACTACATGAAAGCGGTGGGAAGGGCAGGGCAGAAGACCTCCGGGGAGGAAGTCCACCCCAAGGAGATCCAGAAGCTCCTGGCCAAAATCGCAGGGACGCCCGAGGAGCCCATGATCAGCCGCCTGGCCCTGCGGAGCATGAAGCAGGCCAAGTACAGCGTTGACTGCAGCGGTCATTTCGGGCTGGCATGCCCCTACTACTGCCACTTTACCTCCCCCATCCGCAGATACCCGGATCTCCAGATCCACAGGATCATCAAGGAGCAGCTCCGGGGGAGGCTGAAGGAGGAGCGGATCGCCCATTACCGGGAGATCCTGCCGGAGGTGGCAAAGCACAGCTCCGAGACCGAGCGCCGTGCGGAGGAGGCGGAGCGGGAGACCGACAAGCTCAAGAAGGTGGAGTACATGGAGGAGCGCATCGGAGAGGAGTACGACGGCGTCATCTCCGGCATCACGAGCTTCGGCATCTATGTGGAGCTGCCCAATACGGTGGAGGGGCTGATACATGTGTCCAAGCTGCCCGGGGACTTCTTCCGCTATGACGAGAGCAGGTACGAGATGGTGGGGGACGCCACAGGGAAGAGCTACAAGCTGGGCATGCCCGTCAGGGTGCGGGTGGAGGACTGCGACCGGTTCAACCGGACGATTGATTTCAGCATTGCATAAAGCAGCATGTGCCAAAAGGGCGCTTGCGGGGACAGAGGTGACAGAAATGGCAAAGGAAAAGGAACCGCAGAAACTGATTGCCAACAACAAAAAGGCATACCACGAATACTTCATAGACGAGACCTATGAGGCAGGCATCGCCCTCCACGGCACGGAGGTGAAGTCCATGCGCATGGGCAAGTGCAGCATCAAGGAATCCTTCATCCGCATAGAGAACGGCGAGGTCTTCGTCTACGGCATGCACGTCAGCCCTTATGAAAAGGGGAACATCTTCAACAAAGACCCCCTGCGGGTGAAGAAGCTCCTGATGCATAAGTATGAAATCAACAAGCTGGCGGGCAAGGTGGCCGAGAAGGGCTACACCCTTGTCCCCCTGCAGGTCTATTTCAAGAACGGCAGGGTCAAGACCCAGATAGGCTTAGCCCGGGGCAAGAAGCTCTACGACAAACGGGAGTCCATCGCCAGAAAGGACCAGCGCAGGGAAGCGGAGCGGGATTTCAAGATAAAAAATATTTAAAGGCTTTACACCGTTCTGAAAGATTGCTATAATAAAGCCGGAGGGGGAAATTGGTTGGACTGTTGCGCTGTACCGGGAAAGCAGGTGGTCGGATGTCTGATAAAGAGCTTTTGCAGAAAAACGTGGAGGAATTCGCAAGACTACAGGGATACATGGTTCTTGTGGAAAAGAGTTCCGACGCGTACAAGGCGATGAAAGGCCGTTACGTGGAGCTGAAGGTGATACTGACGGCATCCGATATCAATCTTACGGAACTGGATATCATAAAAGAGTAGGAGGTACTGACAGATGATGGATGGAATGACAGATAAGCAGTTTGACAGGATTATAAAAATGGTATCCATGATCTTGGACGGCTGCAAGGATTTGGAGGAGGCAAAGGAAAAGATTGCGGAGCTGTTGGAGGAGCGGCCGCAGTCGGAAGAAGCTTGAAAATCATATAAGGGGTAGTAAAGGTTTCGACAGGGGTCTTGCAGCTGGAGAAGCTATCCGTTGCGACACGTTAATCGCAAACTTAAACTAAACGCTGAAGATAATTATCAGTACGCACTGGCTGCTTAATCGCAGCCGGTGACGCCGCCTAAGGCGGCTTGTCCGCTCCGGGGCACCCACACTCCGGAATCCGGGCATCGACGATGTGGGAAACGACGCGCGCTAAGCTTTGCCCGCGCGGGCGTACCATGAAGCTACCGAATCTGCCAGATCGTTCGTTGTCTGGCAGAGGAGGGAAAATGCAGGAGAAAGACCTGCGAAGATAACGGACTATGATAGTAGAAGGACAGGGAATGGGCTTTTGGACAGGGGTTCGACTCCCCTCTACTCCACTTGAAAAATAACTGGGCGAGTCGAACCCCTTGGGTTCAGGCTCCCCTCTACTCCATACGCAAAGTGACTGGGCGAGTCAACCCGCTTGGGTTCAGACTCCCCTCTACTCCAGGCACAAAGCAACCGGACTTGAGAAAGCGGGGTGTCTATGACGGAAAAAGAAATGCTCCAGAGAAACATAGAAGAATTTTCCAGATTGCAGGATTACATGCAGTCCTGTGACAAGGAGACCGAAGCATATACGAAGATGAAAAAGCGTTACAAGGAATTGAAAGTCATCCTGACAGCTTCGGGAATCAACCTGACAGAGATTGACTATATCAAGGAATAACCGCCATGGTAAAGGAATGGAAGGTTCATACCGAAGAGACAGAGGCTGGCGCATGAGGCAATCATTGCACAATGCGGCAGCCGCATTTATGATAAAGGAACATGCAGGAGGTGCCCAATGGATGCAGAGAAGAACAAATTGGCCGTAGGCGGTTTCCTCTTTTTTACGGAGAAGGATGCCGGGCTTGCCCGGGCGGAGGAGCAGCGGATTGCCTATCTGGAAGAACGCATAGATTATTCCTCGCCGGAAAGCATACGCTATATCTATGAGAAGACCATCCATGAGCGCCTGTTCAGGACGCCCGTGGGACTGCGGTATCTGGAGAGGCTCCGGGAGTTCCTGCTGTCCCGGCCGGAGATAGACCCGGCCACCGTCATGGAGATTCCCCTGTACGTCACCTTTGACGGGGAGCTGCGGGAGCACACAAGCCCGGCCAGGAGCAGGGTGGCGCCCTCGAAGAAGAGGGACCGGGACAAGGAGAAGGAGCGGTTCACCCTTTCCGTCATCCTGAACGTGATGCTGGCGCTGGCCATCGTGGCCATGTTCGTCATCTCCTTCGTCAGCGACCAGCCCAACATCCTCAACTACGAGAGGGCCATCACCGACAAGTACGCCTCCTGGGAGCAGGAGCTGAACCAGAGGGAGCAGACCATCCGCGACAAGGAGAGGGAACTGAAGCTGAATGAATGACGATGGCTGCGGCAGACGGTGCAGGCGCG
>NZ_CAPDXS010000073.1:0-7162 GCF_948601915.1 uncultured Acetatifactor sp.
GGGCCCTGGCTATGGGGATCTGCGGAATATTGATTTTGCTGACCGCTTTTGCGCTGAAGGGCATTCTGCCGAACAAGGCGGACGGAATCCTGTTCGGCCTGGGAAGCATGCTGGCCGCCCTGGGCTGCGTGAGATTCCTGCTTGGACGGTTCGAGGAGCGCAATCCCGGACAGGCCAGGATGAACGAAATCGAGGCAAAGGATGAGCGCAACGAGGCCATCCGCTGCCGGGCACAGGCAGGAGCCGGAACCGCCCTGCAATGGGCCGTCATGGGAATCGCCTGGATTTCCATCCTGACAGACGGGCCCCTGTGGGTCACCCTGGCTATGGTGGGAGCATTCGGCGCAAAGGCGCTGCTGGAATTCGCCCTGGCGGAATACTATCGCCGCAGGATGTGACTGCGGACAAAAAGGAGAAGCTTATCTATGAAATTCATCATCGAACATCTGTCCAAACACTATGAGAAAAAGGAAGTCCTGCGGGACATCGACTTCACCTTCGAGGAGGGGAAAATCTACGGCCTGCTGGGCCGCAACGGCGCGGGCAAGACCACGCTGTTCAACTGCATCAACCGGGATGTCAAGGCGGACGGCGGCGAATTCTTCCTGGAAACGGACACGGGGCGGCGGAGCCTTGTGGCAGAGGACATCGGATATGTGCTCTCCACGCCTACCGTACCGGAATTCCTCACGGGAAGGGAATTCCTGAAGTTTTTCATAGACATCAACGAGAAGACCATCGGGCAGCCCAGGCCCCTGGACGAGTATTTCGCGTTCATGGGCATCGCCCCGGAGGACAGGGACAAGCTGCTGAAGGACTATTCCCACGGCATGAAGAACAAGATGCAGATGCTGGTGAACATCATCGCCAGGCCCAACATCTTGCTGCTGGACGAACCGCTGACCTCCCTGGACGTGGTGGTGGCGGAGGAGATGAAGGAGGTCCTGCGCTCCTTAAAGCAGGGCCGCATCACGATTTTCTCCACCCATCTCCTGGATCTGGCCCTGGATTTGTGCGACGAGATCATCCTGCTGAACCACGGGGAGCTGGAGGTGGTGGAGAAAAGCCACCTGGACGGCCAGGAGTTCCGGGAGAAGATCATCGCGGCCCTGCGGGAGCAGGCATAGGAGGTATTCGCTTGAAAAAAACATTTATCTTATCCTTTTCCCTGAAAAATACATACCGGGTGAACGGTATCCTGTACTCCCTGAAACAGATTCCCCTGGTGAAGAGGCTCCTGCCGGAGGCCCTGTACGGGGTGTGGGGGCTTAAGATATTCGCCAATATACTCTCGGCGATTTGGGAGGTGGTCTCCGTGTTCCTGGGGAAGGGCCTGTACCTGCTTTTGATGGTCTTTCTGCCTGGCCTACTGTACGACGGGCTCCCCGGAGAGGGCGTGTTCCTCCATATCCTCCTGTTCCTGACGGTCATCGGCTGCTATGCCAACACCGCGCTGTTCAACCCCTCCAAAGACAAATACTATGCCATCCTCCTGATGCGGATGGACGCCAGGGAATACACGCTGGTGAACTACGGATGTTCGATATTAAAGACAGTCATAGGCTTTCTGCCGTTCGCCCTGCTGTTCGGGCTCCTGAGCGGCGTCCCGGCGTGGCTCTGTGCGCTGCTGCCGTTCTCCATCGCGGGCTGCAAGCTGTCCTATGTGGCGTATATGCTGCGGGACTATAAGCTCCGAGGGAATGTATATAATGAAAGCAGGCTTGATAAATTTCAGTGGCTGGGGATAGCCCTGCTGTTGGGGCTGGCCTACGGACTGCCTGCCTTTGGCCTGGTGCTGCCTTTGGCCGTTCCCGCCGCGCTGTCCCTGCTCTCTATCCTCATAGGAGCGGCCTGCATCCCGGGAATCTACAGGTTCCAGGGGTATAGGGAGGTGTGCAGGGGACTTCTGGCGGACGCCATGTTCCAGATGGACGCCCCGGCGCGGAATGCCCAGACCATAAAGGCGGCGAACGAGAAGAAGATATCCGCGGACGTGTCCGTCACCAGCAGGAAAAGCGGCTTCGAATACCTCAATGAGCTCTTCATCCTGCGGCACCGGAAAATCCTGTGGAAGTCGGCGGAAAGGATTTCCTATGTATGCGCGGCCCTTGTCTGCGGCGCGCTGCTTGCCCTGTTCCTGAAGCCGCAGCTGCGTCCCATAGCCAACAATCTGGTCATGACCTGGCTGCCCTATTTCGCGTTCATCTTATATGCCATCAACCGGGGGACGGGCTTTACCCAGGCCCTGTTCATGAACTGCGACCACAGCCTGCTGACGTATTCCGTTTATAAGAGGCCGGGCTTCGTGCTGAAGCTGTTCCGGATACGGCTGCGGGAGATCATGAAGATTAACGCGGTCCCGGCGTTCATCATCGGTGCGGGGCTGGCGCTGATCCTCTTTGCCTCCGGCGGCACGGACCAGCCAGTGAACTACATCGTGCTGGTGGTCTCCACGGTGTGCATGAGCCTGTTCTTTTCCGTTCATTATCTTACGATTTATTATCTGCTCCAGCCCTACACGGTGGGGACGGAGCTGAAGGGCGGAACCTACAAGCTGGTCTCCATAGCCACCTATATGGTCTGCTATTTCCTGATGCAGCTAAGGATGCCCACGCTGCTGTTCGGGGGCATGACGATCGTGTTCTGCGTGCTGTACGGCATCATCGCCTGCGTATTGGTGTATAAGCTGGCGCCGAAGACCTTCCGGCTGCGGGCGGGGTGAGCGTGGCGCAAAACAGACAGGAGAGGAACAGATGAAAACAGGAGAAAAAGGTACTGACACCATGATGTTTTCCGACAAAGATTTAAAAAAGCTGATTCTCCCCCTGATTCTGGAGCAGACTCTGGCCATCACGGTGGGCATGGCGGACACCATGATGATTTCCTCCGTGGGCGAGGCCGCGGTCTCAGGGGTCTCTTTGGTGGACATGTTCAATAACCTCATCATCAGCATCCTGGCGGCTCTGGCTACTGGCGGGGCAGTGGTCACCAGCCAGTTCATCGGGGCATCCAAGCGGGAGGAGGCCTGCCGCTCCGCGAAGCAGCTCCTCTGGGTCAATGCCCTGATTACCATAGCGGTCTCCCTTCTGGTCATAGCCGGGCACAGGCTCATCCTGAACCTGTTTTTCGGCAGGATAGAGCAGGACGTGATGGACAATGCCGTCCTCTACCTGATCATCTCCGCGCTGTCCTTCCCCTTTCTCGCCGTGTACAATGCCTGCGCGGCGCTGTTCCGCTCCATGGGGAATTCCCGGATTACCTTGCAGGTGTCCGTGCTGATGAACATCATCAATGTGGGCGGCAATGCCCTCTGCGTGTTCGGCCTGAAGATGGGCGTGGCGGGGGTGGCGGTGCCGTCGCTGGTGTCCAGGGCCGTGGCGGGACTGTGCCTGTATGTCCTTCTGCGGAATCCTGACCGCCCGATCCATCTCAACAGGGAGCGGTTCCGGTTCCAGTGGAGGGTCATCCGGAAAATCCTCTATATCGGGATTCCCAGCGGCATCGAGAACGGCATTTTCCAACTGGGGCGGGTGATCGTGGTGAGCATCATCGCGGGCTTCGGCACGGCGCAGATTGCCGCCAACGGCGTGGCCAACAGTCTGGACAGCATGGGCTGCATCATCGGGCAGGGCATGAACCTGGCCATGATCACCGTGATAGGGCAGTGCGTGGGAGCCGGGGATCTGGCGCAGGTGCGGTATTATACGAAAAAGCTGCTGCTGGTCACATATGCCGCCACGGCGGTGGCCAACAGCCTGATCCTGCTGTTCCTGCATCCGATTCTGGGGCTTTACGGCCTGGGGGCGGAGGCCACGGAGATTGCCTATATCCTTGTGATGATCCACGACGGCCTGGCGATTCTGCTCTGGCCTGCCTCCTTCGTGCTGCCCAACATGCTCCGGGCCTGTAACGATGTGAAATATACCATGACGATCGCCATTTTCTCCATGGTCACCTTCCGCATCGGGTTAAGCCTGGTCTTCGGTGTCCGGATGGGCATGGGAGCCGTGGGCGTGTGGATCGCCATGGTGGCGGACTGGGTCTTCCGGGTGTGCTGCTTTGTGGGGCGGTATTTTCGGGGGACATGGAGGAAGCACTGCAACCTGTGATGTGGAATGCGGCAGGAGGCCTACTTTTGGAAAACCTGGCGCCAGGCAAAGCCCTTACCGGCGGCTGCACAGGCCAGGCGGCGGCCGCGGCTGACCACAGGGTTTATGAAGGATTCTGCGGGGATGACCCCCGGAAGGCTCTGATGCACGGTCTCGCGTTCATAGGTAATGCCCTGGCCTGCAGCGTGGCGGTGGAATCCATGGAGCTGTTCGAAGAGGGGCATTACCTTTCCGGAATCTACCTCTCCGGAATCCGCCGTATGGAGAGTCTTGCTCTTATCGCCCCATCATCCGCATCTTTTCCGACAATTTCAAACCCACTGCCCAGGCATAACCGCTCCGATGCTTTATTTTCCGGATGCCAGGACGCATATATATACTCGGCTTCTCCATAGGGAAATGTCTTTATGTATTCCATGATTCTTTTTATTGTTTCTTTGCCGATGCCTTTTCCCTGATAAGCCTTTGCAATCATTAATCTGTAAATCTCATATCCGGGAGTATCATCAAAATCACATTCTTTTTCATATGTTATAAGGGTAAAACCTACCATTTTGTCATTACAATATATTGCAAATGGGATACATCTGTAATATTTTTCCGCATCCTCTCTATTTGCGTCTGAATGGACATATGCCTCTGCCAGGCTGAAGATGTTGGGATTTACAAACTGTTTTTGCCAATCATGTACGTCAAGTGCAAGGCACTCCATCCAATTATCGTGATTTATTTTTTTCAAATGAACCATAGCTGTTCCTCCACAATTCCCGATAATCTCCGCTAACCCTTGAAAACACTAAATTTATAGCAGGTGAGCTTTCCCTTAAAGTTTCCCTCGTGTTATATATTCCCATAGGACATTACAAACCTGATAAGGGAAAAAATAAGGGAAACGAAATCACATAAAATATTATAACACAAAACATACGGGAATTGTGAACTGTTGAAATGATTTCAAAAAAATATATCCACCATAACAGCATTGACGTATACACCCACGCAGGTTATTTCTTACGGATAGACTGCAATAAAGCAGAAGAATTGAAAACTACTCCCTGCTCTGAATGTGCCTTAAATGCTTTAGGGTGGTGACACGAAGCGAATGCTCTCGTCCCTGAAAAAGAAATTTTTCAGAGAGGAGGGCTTTTTTAGTACAAAAATGCAACGAACCAGAAAACATGTTGCAAACTGTCAACCGTTCCAAAAAATGGTTGACAATCCGGCGCGGCTTGGATATAATCAGAGGAGTACGCCGAGACAGAGTCTCGGCCAGAGGGGGCGTCAGAGGGTGGCAGTAGGGAAAATATCCGCCCATGTAGGAGCCGCGCTTGCAATTTTTCGCAAGGGGTGTCTGTGCCGCTGGGGCAGTATGCGCCCCGGGACAGGATTCTGCTGCCAGGCATATGGATTGACAGGTGCGCCGAAGAGCGGCGGCGTAAAGTGGCGGCGTAAAGTGGCGGCGTAAAGTGGAGCCTGGGGGCTCCCCGCTCCGGAACCGTTGATCTTACCGGGGTGGCGCCGGATATGGGCATATGAGGTTGGCGCTGCCATGCCATAAAGGGAAAACTTTGACACTGCCCGAAGCGCCCAGGGAGGTATATCCATGAAAAACAGAAGAAAGACAATAGAGATGACTACCACTGGGCTTCTGGCGGCGGTATTGGCGGTGCTGGGGATGTTCAAGCTTCCCGGCATCCTTCCGGGATGCGAATTCCAGCTCTCCGCGCCCTTTGCCGTCTGCATCGCGGCCTGCTTCGGTTTTAAGCGCTATGTCCGGATCGGCATTCTGGCCAGCGCGATCAACCTGCTCCTGGGCACCCATACCATAGTGAACGTCACCATAGCCATGATATTCCGCCTGATTGCCGGAGGGATTCTGGCGCTGTTCGGCGCAAACCCCGTTACGCTTGCCGTCAGCGGCCCTCTGGGCACCATGGCGGGCAGGCTGGCGCTGGGGATCATATCGGGCACAGATCCGCTGGCTCTGATGGTGGCGGCGCTGCCGGGAATGGTGTTCACGGCGGTGGGGGCGTCTGTGATGTACCCGGTGATGAAGCGGCTGGCGGTTCGGGAAGGCGGCGCGCCGGCGCAGCCATGAATCCAGGAAGACAAAGAGGGAGCAAAATGAATCGATACAGCATCAAAATGAGGGCGTCAAACAAAGAAGAAGGCCATATCTCCGGAGCGGAGAAGCTTGTCCCGGAGGAAGAGCTGGAGCTGTACTGCGCCAGGCTCCTGGCCAGAGCCCTTCGCCACAGCAAGGGGAAGCCGGATTTCATCAACCTGAAGATCGAAGCTGTGGCGGAAGAGGAGATTCTCCGCCTTCCTGCCCTGAAAGTGACTACGGTGGAGACTTCAAATGCCGGAGAGGGGCTGGATGTGGTGCGGGGTTATCTTGACAGGCTGGGGCTGAAGCGCGGGGAAGAGATCCTTGCCCTCTGGGGGCAGAGCTTTTCCATGCGGGGCGCCATGCTCCTGGACGCGGACAGCCTGCAACGGCTGGAGCCGGACAGGGAGCGGGGCATCCGGGCTACCTACATGGACATGGAGACCGCGGACATCGCAAGGCAGTCCGCCTGCGAGGGCAAGAACCATTTCAACGAAGCGCTGGTTCTGGCCACAAAGGTGGTCAGCCACCCCAATATCCTGGCGGAGCTGTGCATTTCCGACGATCCCGAATATGTCACCGGCTATATCGCTTCCAGAGAGTTCGGCTATGTGCGCGTCACCAGGCTCAAGGAGCCGGGCAGCCCAATGGGCGGGCGCATCTTTCTGTTCCGGGGGGATGAAAAGGACAGGGAGGACTGCATCCGCTACCTCCAGCAGCAGAAGGTGCTGGTTCATGTGGGGTGACAGTCCGGCCGGTGCGACAGCCCTCTCCGGAGCCATGGCAGAAAGGCGGCAGGAGACAGAAATCCTGCGGGTGCATTGCCATGCCTTATGTACGGGGAAGAAGCGGGAAAACGGAATAATGCAAGAATATACACGTAAGAAAGAAAACGGAAAGAAAACAGAAAGGAAGCAGAAGCCCGTGGATAAATGGAAACGGATAG
>NZ_CAPDXS010000073.1:7172-25543 GCF_948601915.1 uncultured Acetatifactor sp.
AGAAGAGCTGCAGACCCTCCGACGACAGCATTTATACCGGGAGACCAAAGTCATCGAGAGCGCACAGCGCTCCCATGTCCGGTATCAGGGGCGCGACATGCTGATGCTGGCCTCCAACTCCTATCTGGACTTCTGCGATGAAGGACGCGTCAAAGAAGCTGCCGCCCAGGCGTTAGCGGAATATGGCACTGGCTCCGGCGGCTCCAGGCTCACCACCGGAACCACGATCCTGCATACGCAGCTGGAGGAGACCCTGGCCTGGTTCAAAGGCAGGGAGGCGGCTGTGGTCTTCAGCACAGGATTCGCGGCCAACGGGGGCATCCTGCCGGCTCTGTGCCGGGCGGGGGACGTAATCTACAGCGACGAGCTGAACCATGCCAGCATCATCGACGGATGCAGGCAGTCCCGGGCGGAGACGGTGGTCTACCGGCACAATGACATGGCAGACCTGGAGCGGAAGATTAGGGAGCGCCCAGGAAGACAGGGGCTGATCGTCAGCGACGGGGTGTTCAGCATGGACGGGGATATGGTGGATCTGCCCGGGCTGGTGGAGCTGGCGGATGCCTACGGTCTGCTGTCCATGATAGACGAAGCCCATGCCACCGGGGTGGTGGGAGCCACTGGCCGGGGCTGCGAGGAGCATTTCCACATGGAAGGGCGGACGGACATCCTCATGGGCACCCTGAGCAAGGCCATCGGCGCGGAGGGCGGCTATGTCTGCGGCTCCCGCATCCTGGCACAATACCTGAAGAACAGAGCCAGGAGCTATATCTTCTCCACCTCCCTCTCCCCCGTGACCATGGCGGCGGCGAAACGAGCCCTGGAACTCATAGAAGAAGAGCCCTGGCGGGTGGGCAGGCTCCAGGAGAACATCCGGTGGTTCTGCGGGCAGCTCCGGGAGCGCGGCATAGAGACAGACTCCGAGACCGCCATCATACCCATTCGGATCGGCGCGGAGGAAAAAGCCCTGAAAGTCTCCGGGATGCTGATGGAGCGTGGCTTCTTCATCCCTGCTATCCGTTACCCCACAGTGAAGAAGGGCGAAGCCATGCTGCGAGCCGCCCTGATGGCCACCCACACCAAGGAGGAGCTGTCATCGGCGGCGGCAGCCATAGCGGAGACGGTTGCCGCGGCAGGCCTGGAAGGATAACAGACCGCTCTTCGTCATCTCGTCCTGGACGGTGTAGCCGGGATGAAGTTTACCTAACCGAAAGGAGATTGCATGGGCATCATACAGGAAATGAAGGAAAAGGCGCTGACCACCGGTGACATCTCCCGGGAAGAGGCGCTGCTGTTGGCGCAGGCTCCCTTAGAGGAGCTGGCGGAAGCGGCGGAGGAGATCCGCAGGAAAAAGTGCGGCCAGGGCTTTGACCTGTGCACCATCGTCAACGGCAAGTGCGGCCGCTGCTCAGAGGACTGCAAATACTGCGCCCAGAGCGCCCATTATCAGGCAAAATGTACCGAAGCCTACGGGCTGTTGCCCAAGGAAGAGTTGCTGAGAGGAGCCAGGCAGAATGCGGAGAAAGGGGTGCTGCGCTATTCCATCGTCACATCCGGCAGGAAGCTGTCGGTGCGGGAAGTGGAGCAGGCCTGCGACAGCATCCGGGCCATCCGGGCGGAGGTTGGCATCCAGGTCTGTGTGTCCTTCGGCTTGCTGGAAGAATGGCAGTTTCGGAAAATCAGAGAAGCCGGAGCCTCCCGGGTGCACTGCAACCTGGAATCTTCCGCCAGGTTCTTCCCTGAAATCTGCACCACCCATACCTATAAGGACAAGGTCGATACCCTGAAAGCGGCCAAAAGGGCAGGGCTGTCCGTCTGTTCCGGCGGCATCCTGGGTATGGGGGAGACCATGGAAGACCGCATCGACATGGTGCTCACCGCAAGGGGGCTGGGCGTGAAATCCGTTCCCGTGAATCTTCTGAACCCCATCCCCGGGACGCCTCTGGAGCGCCGGGAGCCCCTGACCGATGAGGAGGCCAGGCGCTGCGTGGCCGTCTTCCGTTTCCTGATACCGGATGCGTCGATTCGGCTGGCAGGGGGGAGAGGGCTTCTGGGAGACAAGGGGGAGTTGTGCTTCAAGAGCGGCGCCAACGCCGCCATCTCCGGGGACATGCTGACCACGGCGGGAATCACCGTGGAGACCGACAGAAAGCTGGTCAGGAATCTGGGATTCGAGGTGAGGCTTTGCAATGAGTAGAAAGATTTTCATCGTTGGGACAGGGACGGATGTGGGGAAGACCTATGTGGCGGGCCTGATTGTAAAGAAACTGAAAGAGAGCGGCAGAAGTGCGGGCTATTACAAGGCGGCCATGAGCGGCAACGCCAGACGGGAGGACGGCAGCCTCATCCCCGGGGACGCGGCCTATGTCAGGGACATCTCCGGCATCGGGCAGCCCCTGGAGCAGATGTGCCCCTATGTCTACGAGCAAGCGGTGTCGCCCCATCTGGCTTCCCGGCTGGAAGGGAATCCGGTGCGGCTGGATGTGGTGGAAAAGGGCTTCCGGGAAGTGTGCCGGGAGTACGACTATGTCACCGTGGAGGGCAGCGGCGGGATTCTGTGCCCCGTCTGCTTCGATGAGGCGGAAATCTGGCTGGAGGACGTGATTGCCAGGCTGGAGCTGTCCTGCCTGCTGGTGGCTGACGCGGGGCTGGGCACCATCAACAGCGTGGTGCTGACCACGGAATACATGCGCTCCCGGGGAATCCCCGTGAAGGGCATCCTCTTCAACCGTTTCCACCCCGGAAATGTCATGGAGGAGGACAACCTTCGGATGTGTGAGCACAGGACGGGGCTGAAGGTTCTGGCTTGGGTGGAGGAAGGCGCCGGGGAGCTGGCTCTGGACAGCGAGACGCTGGCGGCTCTGTATGAAGAATGACTACAGACAGAACGTCCCTACAAGACGAGCGGAGTGACCGAGACAGGCAGCCGCCTGCATGACAGTCAGACAGGCTCTCGAAATCTCAGAGAGCAGAATCAGGCATTGGGCAGGACGGCACTTGGAAACGTGGAGCAAACGATCCAAAGGAGTTCGGGAAAGCCGCATGATATGTGGTCTGGAAATCCCGAGAGTAAATGTCAGGAAAAAGGAAGGTGACGCATATGATCTGGTATCCCTATCAACAGATGAAGGCCATGCAAGCGCCCTATGAAATCATAGATGCAAACGGCGTATATCTATATACGAAAAAACAAAAACTAATCGACTCGGTATCCTCCTGGTGGAGCGTGATCCACGGCTATAAGCACCCCGCCCTGACAGAGGCCATCAAGTCCCAGGCAGACCGGTTCTCCCATGTGATGCTGGGAGGCCTGACCCATGAGCCGGTACGGCGGCTGTCGGAGAAGCTGGAGGAATGGCTGCCGGGGGATTTGGACTACTGCTTTTTCTCGGACTCCGGCAGCGTGGCTGTGGAAGTGGCATTGAAAATGGCGCTGCAGTTCTATGTGAACCGGGGGGACCTGAAGCGGACAAAAGTCCTGGCGCTGACCCATGCCTACCACGGGGATACCTTCAAGGCCATGGAAGTGGGGGACGACGAGGACTACCATTTCATCCTGCAGACATACGGGGAGAAGAAGGACGTGATTCACATCCCCACGGAAATCGGAGCACTGGAGGAGGCTTTTGACCGTCTGCATGGGGAGCTGAACTGCTTCATCGTGGAGCCGCTGCTCCAGGGGGCGGGAGGCATGCGGATGTACGATGTCTCCTTCCTGCGTCGGGCCAGGGAGCTGTGCGATGAATACGGCGTCCTGCTGGTCTTCGACGAAGTGGCCACAGGCTTCGGGCGGACTGGGAACCGCTTTGTGGCAGACCTGGTGCTGCCGGACATTCTGGTGCTGGGCAAGGCGCTGACCGGCGGATACATAGGACATGCGGCTACCATCGCCAACCATAAGGTGTACGAGGGCTTTTACGCAGACGCCCCGGAAAAGGCCCTGATGCACGGCCCTACTTTCATGGGCAACGCCCTGGCCTGCAGCGTGGCGCTGAAGTCCATAGAGCTGTTCGAGGAGGGGGATTACCTCTTCCGGATTCGCCGGATTGAAGAGATTACAAAGCGGGAGATGGCAGGGCTGGCCCATGAGCAGATTCGGGAGGTGCGCATCATGGGCGGATGCGTCTGCGTGGAGGTGAAGAACGGGGCGGCTCTGAAGGGCTACCAGCAGTTTGCCTATGAGAGGGGCGTGTTCAGCCGCCCGTTCCTGAACTATCTGTATGCCATGGTGCCCTATGTGATTACGGAGGAGGAACTGGTACAGGTGCTGGGGGTGATGAGGGAGTGGTTCTCCCGCTGAAACATCAGGACTCTGCCACAGAGGGGGGTGGCAGGGCTGGATACATCAAAAACCACGAGTGGAAGCTTCGCAAGCAGCCAATTCAGGCTCCTTGCGAAGCTTCCCTTTAGTCTTTCGATATCTGGAATGCTTCTTTATATTTATCAAGTGATTCTATAAATACCTTTATTGCGTTGATCTCAGAATCAGACATTTTCTCGATTTGGGCAATCAGCCTTTTTTTAGTTGGAGAGAGATGGGGGACTCTTGACTGTAAAGCATAGCGTTCGCCTTCCCCGGTCAGAATCCATTGTGCTGAGTACCCATATTTTTCTTCAATCAGTAGCGCAAGAGAATAGGAAATTTGATTCCGTTTCCCGTTTAATATATTAGATACATAACCCTCGGTGACTTTGATTGTACTGGCAAAGTCTTTTCGTTTGATGTTCTGTTCGTCCAGGAGTATCTGCAAACGATCTTTTAATTCCATATCCGTTACCTCATGGAGAGTATATCAGAAAAACTTTTCTCAGTCAATAAAATCGTGTTGACATATATTCTCAGAAATGATATTCTATTCTAAGAATTAAGGAAAGAGTGTAGGGGAATGTGGCTGGTCAGGAGAAAATGCAAGTAATAGAACGGGTCAAGAATATGTCTGACAATGAAATCAATATGTTAGAGATATTTATGGAAGGATTTCTGTCAGGGGTGCGGACTGCGAAAGATGAAATGGAAAAGCAGCAATCCTCTGAACAGTCCAAGCAGACTGTGTAGCTTTGGGTAAGGGCCTTTTGGGATTATGCCAGGATAACAGCGCATAGCTTTATCTGGGAATCCCGTGGAATATAGCAAGGAGGGAAGGGAAATGAGGAAAAAGGCAGTGATGGCAGTTGTGCTTGCGATGGCGTTGGTGCTCACGCCGATGTCAGGAAGGCAAGAGGTCATGGCGGCAGAAGCTTCTAATGCCGTTATGATTAGCAATTGGATTGAAGCTGGAGATGCCAGTGTGGACGAGGGGAAGAATGGAAGCGATGAAGCTGAGCCTTCAAGCGAGGAGACGGTTGAGGGTGCGAAAGGGGATGAAGACAATAAAGTGGTTGATGCCGCTGTAGAGACTGAAGGAAATGGTGAAACCGGTGGAGCTGATGGAACCGGAAATGGCAGCGTGACCGATGAAACTGATGGACTCGGAAACGATGCTTCGGTCGGCGGAGACGGCGATGCCGGAAATGACGCGGCTGACGACACTGATCCGCCACAGACGGAGAATGGTGAGAAGAAGCAATTGGCGGCCCCTACAGGGGTGGCGTGGGGAGAAAATTGGAGCTTATCGTGGGATGCAGTACCAGAGTCGGAAGGACTGTATAGAGTTGTCATTTTAAAAGATGGAGAAATACATGAGGTCGGTCTTTGGGGATTTGAAGAGCCAGAGCGAATAACCTTCCAAGGCGCTAAGTACATAAATGAAAGCGGCACCTACAAATTTCGTGTAATGGCAGTCAGCATGGAGAACTGGGATACACAGATATCCAGTGACTGGTCACACAGTGAGGAGAAAGTGTATACCAGGCCGTCACAGGCGCTTGGAACGACGACCGGCTATTGGGACAGCGAGAGGGCTGGTGTATTCCGCTATACCGGAGTTGAGGGTGCAGGCGGATATTCTCTGGAATTGTTCTATACAGCAGATGGTTCTGACGAGGAGTTCTCTCTGGGATCCACGTCGTGGGTAGAGGCGGGCTATAAGGACATCACAACTCCTCGTGAGGAAGATTTTACCAGACGAATAGACTCATTCGGTGCGGGCCGATATCGCGTCAAGGTTACAGCATTGAGCGGAAACATAGATGAAATCGCCAATGGTGCAGCGGGGGAGTTCTCCGATTATTTTGATACCGCTAAAGTGTCGGAGGGAGTCGGAGATAAGATAAGCGGTGCCATGGAAGCGGCGACGGCCGCCGAAGCGCTGGCGACGATCAAAGCTGAAATCCCACAGTCAGAGCTCCACACTGCCATGCAGACAGACAGCGCCGTCCTGAGCCAGATGAAAGAGCTGGAAGAGCGGTATGTGGCGGAGAAAGGAATCGTCAAGAGCAATCCTGTCGTATCGGAAGAGGCGAGTGCGTATGTGAATGCACAGGATATCTCCGTAGTGGGAGCAGGCCTGAACGTAGACAGTGGGGATGTGAGGCTGGAGGTATCCATGCCTGAAAAGAAGGAGAATCTGGACGGATATCAATTTGCATCCAGCGTCCAGCTTGATGTCTCTCTGGTGCATAATAGCGCGAAAGTACATGAGCTTGAGGTGCCGATTACGGTAACTATGCCGATTCCCAGCGGGTTGCAGGCCAGCCGTCTGGTCGTCCTCCACTATCGTACGGATGGGACTGTCGAGACGGTCAGCCTGAAAATGAAAGGCGATGGTACTGTCACCTTTACAGTAGACGGATTCAGTACATTTGTCTTTGCGGTGGAGGGGACCGACAATCCGGACACAGATAATCCGGGAACCGATAATCCGGGAACCGATAACCCAGGAACCGATAATCCTGATTCGGATAATACAGGAACCAGCACACCCGATACAGACAATCCGGGAACCGACACGCCGGACTCGGATAATCCGGGAACTGACAGTTCGGATTCGAATAACTCGGGAAATGCCAGACCGGATAATCCGGGAAATGCCACGGGAACCGGTGTGGGCAATACATCGAATGATGCCGGACGTATCAAGGATGATGTCCCGAAGACAGGAGATTCCCTGCCAGCGGCCATCCCCATTACGGGAGCGGTTTGTATTGCCTCTCTGGCGGCTGCGGGGATACTTTTCAGAAAAAGGCGGAAAATCTGAAATGGGCATGAAATGAAAAAGGATGAAAAGATAGGGGGAAATGCGGAACCGGAAGAGGGTTCAGAAAAAGGCGGAAAATCTGAAATGGGCATGAAATGAAAAAGGATGAAAAGATAGGGGGAAATGCGGAACCGGAAGAGGGTTCAGAAAAAAGTCTCCGTGAAAAAAAGCTGAAAAGAGCAATCCTGGCCTGTGGCATATTGGCTGCGGCAATGGCAGGCATATGTGTCTGGCAATTGGCTCGCTTCTATGGAAGAGAGAAAGAAGCGGAGACTAAAATGGAGCAGCTTCGGCAGAATTTGGATGGGACGGATTCTGCCGAAGAAACAAATAAAAAAATATCAGATTCCGTGGATTCCGAAAGAGGGCAGATATTCTCAGAAAACCCATACGAAAAGCTGTTCGCACAAAATGAGGACATGGCCGCATGGCTGGTGGTAGACGGGACGGTGATTGACTATCCTGTCATGCAGACCATGGAGGACGAGATATATTATCTGAAACGGGACTTCGATGGGAATGAAGATGAAGCGGGCTGCCTGATTCTGGATACGGACAGCGACCTGTACGCCGGCGGGACGACCAACCTAATCATCCATGGCCATAATATGAAGACAGGGACTATGTTCGGAAGCCTTGACGAGTACCAGGATGAGGACTATTATTCGGAACATAAGTACATGGAGCTGTATACGGAGACAGGGAAGCGCCGCTATGAGGTGATGGCGGCCTTCTACAGCCAAGTGTACTATACCACGGATCAGGTATTCAAATACTATAATTTTTTTCAGGCGCAGAACGAGGAAGAATTCCGGGATTTTTATGAAAATGTCAAAGAGATGTCCTTATATGACACTGGCGTCACGGCAGAATTGGGGGATTGCTTTCTGACGCTCTCCACTTGTACATACCATGTGGAGGACGGCAGATTTGTTGTTGTGGCCAAGGAGATAGGAAGAACGGAATTGCATGGAGACGAATTCTTCCCGGTTGTCTTTTCTGGATTTCTGGTGTATAATGAAAACCAGCGAAATCGACAAAATCCAATTCGGAAGTAGCCACAGAACAGTCTGGGGGGGATGGCGGGAATGTATAAGGTACTGATTGCGGAGGATGAGCTCCTGACCCGCGCAGGCATCGTGTCTTCGGTGAACTGGGCGGAACTGAATATGCAGATCGTCGCGCAGGCGGATGACGGAATACAGGCTCTGCAGCTGTACCGCACCCATTATCCGGAGATTGTGGTCACGGATCTGAACATGCCGCGGCTGGGGGGCGTGGAGCTGATCGGGAAGATATGCGCGGAAGAGCGCCCCTGCAAAATCATCGTCGTCACCTGCGTGGAGGACGTGCAGGTGATCACCAGGCTCTTCCCCTACCGCATCTTCGATTTCCTGCTGAAGTCCGCCATATCCCCCGAGGAGCTGCAGGAAAAGCTCTCCCAGGCGGGGAGGGAGCTTGCTTTGGAGGGAGTGGCCAGCGGGGCCGCCTCCGGCATCCGCACGGACGAGCAGCTCCTGGGAGACTTCCTGGACAGAAGCGAGGGAGCCCTGCCCTTTGAGGTGAGCCCCTACTGGCTGCTGTTCCGTCTGCATATCAGAGGCGGCAATAAGGCGATTCTGTCCAAGGCGGTCAGAGACCTTCTGGCGGAGTATTTCCTGAACCATTCCGACACGGTGGCGGACTGCAGGAATGACATGGAGTTCACCGTATGTTTTAAGAATAGGGCGCTTTCCGAGGAGGAGCTGATCCATCGGGTGCAGCTGTTCGGCAAATATGTGTACAAGGCATTCGACCAGGAGCTGGCCTGTGACCTGGAATGCTGCCAGGAGCCCGCCGAAATCAGGGAGAAGCGGGATGCCTTCTTCCGCCTGGGAGGCCATGTGAGAGGGCAGGGGGCCGGTATCCAGAAAGGACAGGCTTCTTTTTTCATCAACTATGTGGCCAACATCTCTTCGCTGTACGCCATCAATACCTTCTGTGGAAAGAACCGCCAGATATACTACGAAAATATAGTCAAACCTACGGAACAGACCACTGGGCAGGCCGGATTCTCCTTCTATGAGTACCGGCAGGCCGTGGTGGCAGGCTTGGAGGCCTTCTGCCGGGAGCTGCCTGTTTTCCCGCCGGAGGAACTGACGGAGCGGCTCCAGGGAATCCTGGACGAGGATACCTATGAGGGGGTCTATCTGCGGTGCAGGGACATGCTCCGCAGCCGCGGGGACGTGCTGGACGGCGGGGACTGCGGATACGATGAAATCCGCCAGTCGCTGCGCTACATCCAGGAGAACAGGGGGGGCAAGATCGCTCTGAACGATGTGGCGGAGCAGGTGTCCTTCAGCCCCAGCTATTTCTCCACTCTGTTCAAGCGGGCCATGGGCATCAGCTTCAGCACCTACCTCACCTTTTACCGCATCCAGCATGCCATGGAGCTTCTGGAGGACGAGAGCGTGTTCCTGTATGAGATAGCGGAGAAGACCGGGATAGGCGACCTCTCCCATTTCAGCAAGACCTTCAAGACCGTCACGGGATACTCGCCCAACGCCTGGCGGAAGTGCGTGCGGAATGAAGAGTTTCTAAGCGGGCCGAAGGCTTCGGCTAAGAAGAGCTAAGTGATTGCGCTTTGGCCGTTCTGGGGCGAGGCGTCATTCGTCTGCAGAGGAATCCGGATGGCGATGGCAGTTCCGGCATTGGGGGCGGATTCAATCTCGAAGGCATGGGATTCCGGATAATAATGGTTCAGCCGCTGCTTGATATTCTGCAGGCCGATGCCGGCCTGTGGGTCGGCGGCTTTTTTGCAGTTGGCCAGCATTTCTTTTTTGTCCAGGAGCACCTCGGGGGCAAAGCCGATTCCATTGTCGGACACACGGATC
This sequence comes from uncultured Acetatifactor sp., assembly GCF_948601915.1. Lineage (NCBI taxonomy): Bacteria > Bacillati > Bacillota > Clostridia > Lachnospirales > Lachnospiraceae > Acetatifactor > uncultured Acetatifactor sp. The sequence goes on from NZ_CAPDXS010000073.1 coordinate 17,182, forward strand.
CACACCTCCCCGCCCTCTGTCTTTTTCACGGATACATCTATCTCAAGAGTCCAGTCCTGGGTCATGCCGTGGGAGATGCTGTTCTCAATCAGCGGCTGGATCAGGAACCGGGGCAGGACGCAGTCTCTTATGGAGGGGTCGAAGGAACAGCCGATCTCCATCTTCGCGCTGAAACAGATTTCCAGAATATAGATATAATCTTCCAGAAAAGCGTATTCCTCCGCATAGGACCAACGGTTCTTCTTGGTGCGGAAAGCGGGGGAGATATACTGGCAGATATGGGCGATCATGGTGGCTACGTTCCGGTTCCCTGCAATCTCCGCCATGACCTTCACCGTATTGAGGGCATTGCAGATGAAATGTGGGTTTATCTGGGCCATCAGGGCCTGGATGCGGAACTGGTTCTTCTGTTCCTCCTCTTCCTTCTGCCTGGCCACCAACCGCTGGATATCGTCCGCCATCTGGAGGAAGCTTTTGTTCAATATGTCGAATTCCTCGATATTCCCCGTATGCAGCACGGTCTGGGGCGAGTGCAGGCCCGTGGAGGAAAAACCCTTCAGCCGGTCGCTGAGCTCATTCAGGGGGGAGGAAAGCCTACGGATGGTCAAAGTCACGCACAGGCCCACGGCAGCCAGGCAGCCGATGAAGATCGTGATGATGAAGACGGACATACGGTTCACGTCCCGCATGTATTCGCTGGTGGGATACTGGTTGACGATGGACCAGTCGTAGATGCCCAGAGCCTGAGGGATGATCTGATATTCCGTTTCGCCCAGGGTCTCCTTGTAGGAGAGGCCGGAATCGGGCCGGATGGGGCAATCCAGCTTCCGGCGGAACATATTGGTGTGGCTGCTGGAGATGATCTCGCTGTCCTGCCCCACGATGTAGACGGAGTTGAAGCCCTGTTCCAGATGCAGGAACGACTGATGGATGACGCTTTCGTCCAGGCCGATCAGGATATAGTACCGCTTGCCTCCGTACAGGAACGCCCGGCGGAAATAGACCACCTTGCCCAGCCAGAAAGAGGAAGTACCGGCATAGGAATCGGTTATAAATTCATGCATATACGCCATGCCGTAATCTTTTTCGCCGTGGAGGATATCGTCATAGAGCCGGGAGGTAAAGACATCGTCGCTGCTGTAATGGACGGAAAAGCTCCGTACAGGGGAACAGATGATGGCGGCATCGCTGCTGAAGAGCCCGATCATCTTATAGTCCAGGAACTGGTCGAACAGGTTGCTGATGCCGATCAGGGACTTGGTATAGGGGAGGCTGGCGCTTCCGATGTCCGGCATGCCGCTGCGGGTGAGGGAGGTGGATATGTTGACGAAGGCAGTGTCCATTTTGTCTTTCTGGTTCTCCAGTTCCACGTCGGTCTTGACGAAGGCGGACAGGGTATAGTTCACGTTCTGCTGGGACAGCTTCCTGGTGACCAGAGAGACCACTAATAGAGTGCCCACCGCCAGGGTGAGGCTGACGATCACGAGTATATATCCAATCACTTTCCGCTGGAAGCTGTGGGTCTTCTGCATGCTGCACCTCCTGGGGTTCCCGGATATGGGCCTCGCCGGGATGCTTCTTTCCGGGGGAATCTGTCTTTTCCATCATATATCATATGATTTCCACATATATTATAGTATGGGACAATGTATCCCGGGCCATTTGACGTATTTTTCTATGAAAAATGTTATTGCCATTATATCATTTTGGTTCAGGGAAATCAATTGGTCATTTTTCAATCCCATCGTCCGTTAAAATGCAGAAAAACGTGTCGAAAAAAATAGAATTGGAACAAAAGTGCACAAAAATCAAAAGATAATACAAAAAGCTGCCATAATGAAGCGGTATCCGCCAAAAGATTGACGGATGCACACATTCCTTTCGGAGACGGCAAAACCTATAATGAAGGGACAAGGATAAAATCAAGAAGCCAGGAGGTAAGTAAAGATGATTGATTTTCTGAGGGAGGCGGCAAATGTGGCGCCGTCTAAGCGGCAGCTGGCATGGTTCGACAGGAAGTTCTACGCGTTCATCCACTTCGGCGTGAACACCTTTACGGACAGGGAGTGGGGAGACGGCACGGAGCCTGAGAGCATCTTCAATCCCGAGAAGCTGGACTGCCGCCAGTGGGCCCGGGCCCTATCCGGGGCGGGCATGAAGGGTATGATACTGACGGCCAAACACCATGACGGCTTCTGCCTGTGGCCCTCCAGATACACGGAGCACAGTGTAAAGAACTGTCCTGTGAAGCGGGACGTGGTGGGAGAGGCGGCCCAGGCCTGCAGGGAGGCCGGAATCGGCTTCGGGGTCTATCTGTCGCCCTGGGACAGGAACAGCGCCTATTACGGTACGCCGGAATACAATGATTACTATTGCAATCAGCTGGAGGAGCTGCTGACACAGTACGGCGAGCTGTTCTGTGTCTGGCTGGACGGTGCCTGCGGAGAGGGGCCCAATGGGAAGAAGCAGGAATATGACTTCCAGCGCTATATCAGGCTGGTCAGGAAGCATCAGCCAAATGCCGTGATTTTCTTCGACAGGGGCCCGGACGTGCGCTGGTGCGGCAATGAGGCCGGAAACGCCAGGGCATCCGAATGGGCGGTGGTGCCCGGGGAACTGTGCTGGTACGGCGATGTGCAGACAGGGCCCGGCCCCCTGGCACAGGAAGGGGATCTGTCCTATCTGTACAATACGGACAGCAATGTGGGCGGCCTGAGCAACATCCTGTACTCCAAGGGGCTGACCTTCGTGCCCTCGGAGATCAATACATCCATCCGGCGGGGGTGGTTCTGGCACAAGGAGGAAGAGCCCAAGTCCCTGGAGAAGCTGTTCCGGATATACATAAGCTCCGTGGGCGGCAATGCCTGTCTGAACCTAAATATCCCGCCTAACCGGGACGGCCTGCTGGACGAGAGGGACGTGGCGCGCCTGAAGGAGCTGAGGGAGCTTCTGGACAGAGAGTTCGGACAGGCCCTGGAGGCCACGGTGGAGAAAAGGGATACGGGACATCCCATGCAGCCGGAATACATGATTACCCTGGCGCAGCCTACATCCCGGATTAAGTATGTGGAGCTGATGGAGGACATATCCGTGGGACAGAGGGTGGAAGGCTTCCGCATAGAGGCCGTGTTCTCCAGCGGAGGCCAGTTCCCCTTCTTCCAGGGGACCACAATCGGGAACCGCAAGATATGTGCCCTGGCGGATCCCTTTGCCGAACAGAACAGGCTGCTGGACGAAAACAAGGTGAAAATAGACAAATTGCTGGTCAAGATAACGGCGGCAAGAGGAGAAGTATCCTTAAAGCATATTGCGGTCATGTAGTATTCGTGAAAAGACATATTTTACAAATGCATAATGCATATAGAATCGTAAAAATGCACAAAAATGGAAGAAAATCAAAAGATAATACAAAAACGGATGAAAAAAGCGAATTATCTCACAAAATATAAATCGCCACTTCCATTCACTTTCAAAACCACAGAATTTATAATAGAAATATGATAATAGAAAGCTTTTTGGCCTTCTGTTATGGTAATACAATATTTAAAGGAGGAAATGACAGGATGAAAAAGAAAGGTCTATCAATTCTGCTGGCATCAGCCATGGTGGCGGCAATGCTCACAGGCTGCGGCAATGACGGCGGACAGTCTTCGGGCAGCAGCGAAGCGTCGGATTCCGGCTCCGCAGCCGATTCCGGAGCAGCCGAATCAGAGGCTTCCGACAGCGGGGAAGAGGCTTCCGATGCAGGCACTGCGGACAGCGGCGAGGTGCCTACCATCACCTATGCCCACACAGGCAAGGCGTCCGCGGACATGGAGATCTGGCCCCCTGACTTCGTCAAGCAGATGGAAGAGGATCTGGGTGTGAAGATTGAGGTAATCCAGATTACGGACGAGCAGTTCGACCTGGCTGTGGCAAGCGGCGACGCTACTTTCGACATTGCCAATGTCACGAAGTACAGAGAGCCCCAGGTGCTGAACAAGGGCATGGCTGTATGCCTGGACGATTATCTGGACATCGCGCCCAACATCGCCAAATTCGAAGACCGCAACAACCTGGTGAGGGAGTTTCTGAGCAATGGCGACGGAAAGCTGTATTTCACCCGCTGCCAGGTAGGGCCTGAGTTCCCTGGCTCGGAAATCTGGAGCGGCTATGTGGTACGCTGGGACTGGTACAAGGAACTGGGATGCCCGCCAATCAACAGCGACGAGGACTATCTGAATGTGCTGCAGCAGATGGTGGAAGCGCATCCCACCAATGACGCAGGCGGACCTACCTACGGCCTGGGACAGTATGTGGGGACGGGGCTGTGGTCCTGGAACGTGGTGAAGACCTATCAGCTGGGATATTCCGAGAACTATGTGCCCGGGCTGCAGGTGAACCTTGCCACAGGAGATGTCTACAACGCGTATACCGATGACGAGGCTTCCTTCTGGCAGGCCATGGAGTTCTTCAACAAGGCATACAACATGGGCCTGTGCGATCCTGATTTCTTCATCATGAAATCCGATGACCTGAACACGAAGGTGGTACAGGGTACTTATGCGGGCGCTCTGCGCACATGGGATGTGGGAAGCTACTATTCACAGGAAGCAAAGAACGATCCCGAGACCCTGAAAGGGTATGTCAGCGTGTTCCCTGAGAACGGCGGCATGAGCGCCAACTATGCAAGCAACCCCATCGCGGGCTGGGAGAACAATTCCCTCTTCGTATACAGCGGATGCAAGAATATCGACAAGGCTGTGCAGGTTCTGGACTATATGCACAATGAGGACAATCTGCGCACCTATTATTCCGGTTTCGAGGGCGTCCACTGGGAGTATGACGAGAACAATGTACCGGTTCTGACCGATGCCGGCAAGGAAATGTTCGCCACAGGCGGCACGCCTCTGGATCAGGCGGGCGTGGCCGGCTCCACTACAGGCGGCTGGATGAACTATCTGTGTGCGTACTCAGGCGGCGTCATGCATTCCGACGGCAGCATGCTGAACCTGACCTATAGCCCGGAGGCTCTTGCGGAGACGCTGAACCCCCTGCAGAAGGACTACAGTGCGCATTACAATGTGTCTTATCCCGCTCAGGTACATCAGAATCAGGTGGAACAGGGAATCGCAAAGGATCGTTCCATGGATACCAAGGATCTGTACATGATACTGACCCAGGTGCCAGAAGACATGGGTACCAAGAAGACCCAGATCGAGACGCTGCTGGAAGGCTATATCCCGGATCTGGTGATGGCTGCCACGGCGGAGGAGTATCAGCAGGTCAAGGAGCAGGTCATCGAGGAGTGTAAGGCCATGGGCTCCGACGAACTGTTCACATGGTCAAAGGAAGCTTACGACAATGCGTACAAAGCATTCACCGATGCAAAAGCCAAGTACGGAATCCAGTAATATGGAAGAGGGGCTTTCCATGCTTTCCGTGAAAGGAGAGCATTCCATGGAAGCATGAATGATATCGAACTATATTTCCAACGATGATTGCGCTGCGGCGGAGGGACATGCAGGAAGCTCCCCGCCGCAGCCTTTTGTGCATGGGCTCGCACAGAGGATATTTATTTTATGAAGGAGGGGTCTTGTGAAAAATGCTGCCTTAAAACAATATAAAAAGAAAAAGAACTATAAGCTCTTGCTCTGGCTGTTGCCATTTTTGGTGTTCGTGATCCTGTTCAGCTATGTGCCGCTGTTCGGATGGAGCATCGCCTTTTTCCAGTATACGCCCGGCTCGTCACTGTCCGCCGAGAACTTCGTGGGGCTGAAATATTTCAGGCAGTTCTTCATGGATACGGTGGACATGTGGAGGGTAATCAAGAACACCCTGATTTTCGCGGTGCTGGGGCTGGTCACGATGCCGCTCCCCATGATATTCGCCATTCTGCTGAACGAAGTCCCTCACAAGGGATTTTCTAAATTCGTACAGAGCATTACCACTTTTCCGAATTTTATCAGCTGGGTCATCGTATACTCCCTGGCGTTCTCCCTTTTCTCCACAGAGGGCGTGATCAATTCGATCCTGATGGGGATGGGCATCATCAGCAAGCCCACCAATGTCCTCTCCAGCACATCGGCGGTCTACTGGTTCCAGACCTGCCTGGGGATATGGAAGGGGCTGGGGTGGAGCTCCATCGTGTACCTGGCGGCCATCAGCGGCATCCCTCAGGAGCTCTATGAAGCGGCGTCCGTGGACGGGGCCGGCCGGTTCCAGCAGATGCTCCATGTGACGCTGCCTGGAATTGCGGAGACTTTCATCGTATTGCTTTTGCTCTCCATCGGGAACTTCATCAGCGTGGGCTTCGACCAGTATTTTATCTTCCAGAACCCTGTGACGCTTAAGAGGCTGGAGGTTCTGGATCTGTATGTATACCGGCTGGGCCTGATCAACAAGAGCTATTCCTACAGTACGGCCATCGGAATGATCAAGTCCCTGATTTCCCTGGTGATGATCTTCGGAACGAACCAGCTTGCGAAGAAAATCAGGGGAAACAGCATTATCTAGGAGGTGAAAGATATGTTTCGAAAGACACACCCATCCCGCATAGCCTTTCATGTGGTGAATACGATCGTATTAGGGCTGATGGCCCTGATCTGCCTGTATCCGTTCTGGTACATTTTGATATACTCACTGAGCGATGCCACCCAGGCCCAGTCGGGCGTGACATTCTGGTTCAAGGGCTTTTCTTTGAACAATTTTGCGAAGGTCATGCAGCTCAACGGAATCGGAAGCGCGCTCTTCATCTCCGTGGCAAGGACGCTGTCGGGGACATTGCTGTCCGTATTTGCCTGTACCTTCATGGGCTATCTGTTCAGCAAGGAGGAGCTGCCCGCCAGGAAGTTCCTGTACCGTGCGCTGGTGGTCACCATGTATGTCAGCGGCGGCCTGATTCCTACATACCTGACGATCAGCGCCTACAAGCTGGTGAATACCTTCTGGGTGTACATTCTGCCCGGGGTGGTGTCCGCCTACAATGTGATACTGGTGAAGACCTTCGTGGAGCAGCTGCCTGCCTCTCTGGAGGAGTCGGCCGTACTGGACGGCGCAGGGGCGTTCACGGTCTACCGTTATATCATCCTGCCCCTGAGCAAACCCATCGTGGCAACCATCGCCACCTTTACGGCAGTGGGGCAGTGGAACTCCTATATGGACAATTACCTGTATGTGTCGGACACCAGCCTGAATACCCTGCAGTATCTGCTGTATAAATTCCTCAACTCCACCCAGGAGCTGACGAAGATGCTCCAGCAGGGCGACACCAGCGCGATCCACCAGATGGGAGCCGCCAGCCAGCTGCTGACGCCCATGGGCGTGCGCATGACGATTACGGTCATCACGGTCATCCCCATATTCCTGGTGTATCCCTTCATGCAGAAGTACTTCTCGAAGGGAATCATGCTGGGGGCCGTGAAGGGCTAAGAAATCCAAAATTATTGCTGCTGAAAACAGGAGGTTATGGCTATGAGACAGAAACCGCTGCCCACGCCGAAGCAGGAGGAATGGGCGAATATGGAGATGGGTGTCATCATCCACCACTGCATGGAGACTTACCACCCGGAGATTCCCATGAATCTGTGGAAATGCTCTCCGGACAAAATGCCTGCAAGGGACTTTGCCCCCACAGACGAGAACACGGATCAGTGGCTGGAGGCTGCGGCCAGCATGGGGGCAAAGTACGCGGTGTTCGTGACCAACCATGTGACCGGATTTTCCATGTGGCCCACCGGGGAGAACGACTATTCCATGGCGGGCTCCCCTTATCGGGACGGCCGGGCGGACATCGTGAAGGACTTCATCGCATCCTGCAAAAAGTACGGCATCAAGCCGGGACTGTATTATTCCACGGGATGCAATGGCTATTACGGTATCAATGATTCAAAGAAGATGGATTACCGCTCTGCCGAATACCAGGAATATGTCCGCATGGTGGAGCGCCAGCTGGCGGAAATCTGGGGCAATTACGGGGAGCTGTTCGAAATCTGGTTCGACGGAGGCGTCATCCCACATGAGCTGGGCGGGCCGGACGTGGTGGGCCTGATTCGGAAGTACCAGCCCCGGGCCATCTGCTTCCAGGGGCCCAAGGAGCATTTCCAGAACCTGCGCTGGGTGGGGAACGAGAGAGGGCTGGCCCCCATGGACTGCTGGTCCACCTCTGACAACAATACCTGCGGCTTCGGCGGCACGGAGGAGGACGATGCAATCGGCGTGGGAAAGCCGGGCGGAAAGTATTGGATCCCCGCGGAGACGGACATGGGCAACCGGAAGCAGGAGGCCTTCGGAGGCGGCTGGTGCTGGGCGGAGGGCGAGGAGCATCTGGTGTATGCGCCGGAGGAGCTGCTGGAGCGCTACATCACTTCCGTGGGCCGCAATT